>JAKAZC010000025.1 GCA_021826655.1 Actinomycetes bacterium
AGGGCCAACGTCGGCCCCTCGGCCAGCCGCCGCGCCCAACCGTCGACGAACGCGTCGAGCTCCTCGTCGGGGACCACGCGGTTCACCAACCCGAACGCCTCCGCCTCGGCCGCACTCAGGATATCGGCGAAGAATGCCAGTTCCTTCGCCCGGTGGAGCCCGATCAGCCGGGGGAGCAGCCACGATGCGCCGAAATCGATCGAGAGTCCACGCTTGGCGAAGATCTGCGAGAACCGAGCGGACTCAGCGGCGACCACGAGGTCGCACCCGAGGGCCATGGACATCCCGGCCCCCGCGGCCACACCGCCGACCTTGGCCACCGTGGGCTTGGGGAACCGGTGGAGCCGGAGTGCCACATCGGACAGTGCACGCATCTGCACCAGGTAGGGATCACCGGGTCGGCCCGCGACGTCCGAGGGGTCCGACAGGTCGGCTCCTGAGCAGAAGGATCCACCCGCCCCGGTGAGCACCAGGACACGTACACCACGGTCGGCGGCGGCGTCATCGAGGACGGCCAGCAGCTCGCGCCACATGGTGCCATTGGCCGCGTTCTTGCGTTCGGGACGGTTCATGGTGACGCTGACCACGCCCCCGTCTCGTTCCACGATGACGGTCTGGTGGTCGGTCGACATGACGGCAGCCTAGGAGATCACGACCCCGGTCCCGTGGGTCGGGTGGCCACTGCGGGTTAGGGTGCCCGGGTGCGCACCCTGCGACTCCTGGCCCTCACCGCCATCACCCTGGTGGTGACCGTTCCGGCGGGTTCCGGGAATGCCTCCGCCGCCCCGTCGTCGACGACCACGTCGTCCCCGCAGACCGTCTGGCTCTGCCTGCCGGGCGCCGCGCACGATCCGTGCGCACCCGATCTCACAGTGACCCGCGTCTCCTTCGCCGGCGGACCCCGCGAAGTCGCCAAGGGCTCGCCGGCGCCGCACCCCGCCATCGACTGCTTCTATGTGTACCCGACGGTCAGCGACCAGAAGACACCGAACGCGAACCTCACGGTGGACCCTCAGGAACGGTCGATCGCCAGGTTCCAAGCGGCACTGTTCTCGCGCGACTGCAGGGTGTACGCACCCATGTACCGACAGCTCACACTGACCGCCATCGCCGGAGCGGCGACGGCGGCCGAGCAGGCCCGTGCCTACGGCGACGTCCTCCGTGCCTGGCGGACCTACCTGTACCGCTACAACCGCGGCCGGGGCGTGGTGCTGATCGGACACTCGCAAGGTGCATTCCTGTTGCGCACGTTGATCGCCACCCAGATCGACCGCAATCCGGCTGTCCGCAGGCGCCTGGTGTCGGCCATCTTGCTGGGCGGCAACGTGACCGTCAGGAAGGGCGCAGGCATCGGGGGCGACTTCCACCACATCGGGGCCTGCCGGTCCGCGTCCCAGACCGGCTGCGTCATCGCCTACTCGACCTTCGGCACCGTACCGCCCGCCGACGCGGTCTTCGGCCGGACGACGGTACCCGGGCTCCAGGTCCTGTGCACGAACCCGTCCGCCCTCGGGGGCGGAACCGGCGTCCTCGACCCGATCCTCCCGACCCGGCCGTTCGCCCCGGGCTCGTCCATCGCCGCGGGGATCGGACTGCTCCACTTCAGCGTGCCGCCGGTGGCAACGCCATGGGTCAGCGCACCGGGTGCCTACTCGGCGCGCTGCTCGACCGCGGGAGGGGCGGATGTTCTCACCATCACCCCGCGCGCCGGTGCGCCGGTGTTGCACCCGAGCCCGCTCGCCAGCTGGGGTCTGCACCTGGTCGACGTGAACATCGCCCTCGGCAACCTGGTCGGCGTCGTCGCCCGCCAGGCCGCCGCATACCGTCACACCAGGTGAGGCTGCGCGGCGGTCGGCGGTCGGCGACATCACGTCCCGACGTGACGACATCGACCTGCCGGTCGTGGCAGGCTCGTCCACGAGAGCGGCCCGCACCATGGGTCGCCGGGCCGCGACAGGAGGACCACGATGGGCTACCCACTCGACATCGGCGGTGTCGACGACTACCCGGTCAGGGTGGGCAGCATGCTGCTCACACTGGTCGAACCGAACCCCGGGTACGCCCGGGCATACAACCGTTGGTACGAACGTGATCATTTCTACGGTGGATGCATGGTCGGCCCGTGGCTGTTCGCCGGGAGCCGATGGGTGGCCACCCGCCCGCTGAAGGACCTCCGCTGGCCGGCCGGGGGCCCGATCGCCGAGCCCACCGATTCCGGTAGCTACCTGGCCGTCTACTGGGTGGAGCGCGGGCACCACCAGGAGCACTTTGCCGAGTGGTCGATCCACCAAGTGCGCGAACTCTATGCAACCGGCCGCGGATTCACCGAGCGGTGCCACGTCCACACCTCCACCTTCGACTTCGTGGGATCGGACTATCGCGACGACGACCCCGTCCCGATCGAGCTCGCCCTCGACCGTGGGTACGATGGCCTGATCGTGCTGTGGTGGGACGCTGCAGCGGGGACGGGCGCGGAGCTGCATCAGGAGCTGGCCGCCCATCGGGTGGGCGAGCTCCTCGCCGGTTCGGCCGTGGAGATCGTCTCGTCGTGGGTACCGTCTGCGCCCGACGACGGCACGGCGGCTTCATCCACGGGCGCACCGATGGACCTGGGCTCCCCGGCCGGCGGCACGGACCGCCTGGTACAGCTCCTCTTCCTCGCCGGAGATCTCGAGGGAGCCGTCGAACGGGTGCGGACCTACACCGGTGACGTCGAGGCCGACGGGACGGCGACCCTCCTGCTCGCCGCTCCATTCTTGCGCACGGTAGTCGGCACCGACACCTACGTCGACGAGCTCTGAGTCGAGTCCGAACCATTGACGAGACGGGATCCTCGGGGTGTCACTGCCCCCTCGTCCCAGCCGGGCGCCACCCCTTCGGCTGCGCCCCGTCAGCCACCCCCCGGGTCAGGTGAAGATAGCGCAGTCCACCCCGGCGCCGTCCGGCCGGGCTAGAACGCGTCCTCGATGACGTCGACCTCACCGGCCGTGATGCTCACGACGTCGAATCGGAGGTCGACGAGGGCCCGTCCGGACGACGGGGTCAGCTCGGCCAGCCAACGAGACGCCAACCGGCGGATCCGCCGCTGCTTGGCCGGAAGCACCGCCTCCGCACCGCTCCCGAAGGCGTCGGACGACCGGGTCTTCACCTCACAGAAGGCCACGACGCGCCCCGTGCGCACGATCAGGTCGATCTCGCCCTCCCGTCGTCGCCAGTTCCGCTCGAGCACCTCGTAGCCGCGGGCCTCGTACCAGTCGGCCGCGATGCCCTCGCCGGACCGTCCGAGTGCCGCGCTCCGTTCGGACGCAGGTCCGGGTGACCCACCGACCGGCGGTTCCGGTGAGGATCCGGTCACAGGTCCTTGTCGGGCAGGCGTTCGATGTTGACGTCGCGGAACGTCAGGATGCGAACCGACGGCACGAACCGGGCCGGGCGGTACATGTCCCAGACCCAGGCGTCGCTGAGCACGACCTCGACGCAGGCTGGTGAGGTGTCGGAGCGTACGGTCACGTCGACCGTGTTGGCCAGGTAGAAGCGGCGCTCCGTCTCGACGACGTACGAGAACAGCGGGACCACCGCCCGGTACTCGTGGACCAGGGCGAGCTCGATCTCGGACTCGTACCGCTCGAGGTCCTCTTCGCTCATCGGAGGAGGTGCCGTGTCGTCATGTCCGAGCGTACGCCGGTCGTCGGCATCCGCACGGCACGATCAGGAGCGGGCGGACCGCAGTTCCTTGATCTTGGCGGCCTTGCCGTGCCGGTCGCGCAGGTAGTAGAGCTTGGCGCGGCGCACGTCGCCCAACGACACCACCTCGGTGCGCTCGATGACCGGGGAATGGACCGGGAACGTCCGCTCGACGCCCACACCGAAGCTCACCTTGCGCACGGTGAACGTCTCCTGGAGCCCGGTGCCCTGCCGGCGGATGACCGCCCCCTGAAACACCTGGACCCGCTCACGGGTGCCCTCGATCACGCGCACGTGCACCTTGACGGTGTCGCCGGGGCGGAACTCGGGGATGTCGTCCCGCAGACTGTCACGGTCGATGATGTCGGTCGGCTTCATGGGGCGCGTCTCTTTCGGGGATGGGTCGAACTCGCTCCCGTCGGCATACCGGGACCCGCGCCACGCACGGTGGGCTCCGGTCGTCACGACGGACACCGGTGCACACCGGAGCCGACGAGGCCCCTCAATCGTAGCCGTGATCGCGGAGCAGGCGCACTTCGCCTTGAGCGCGGAGGAGGGAGACCTCCTCCTGGGTGAGCCCACGTCGTTTCTCCAGCAGGTCCGGACGACGCTCCAACGTCCTGACCAGGGACTGGGCCCGGCGCCAGGCCGTGATCCGGCCGTGGTCGCCGGAGCGCAGCACCTCCGGCACGTCGAAGCCCCGGAATTCCGCGGGCCGGGTGTACTGCGGGTATTCGAGCAGGTCTGCGGCGAAGCTCTCCTCGCCGGCCGACTGCTCGTTGCCGAGCACGCCCGGCAGCAGGCGGGCCACCGCCTCGACCACCACCAGCGCAGCCAGCTCGCCACCGGCGAGGACGTAGTCGCCGATGGAGAGCTCCCCGTCGCACAAGTGGTCGGCCACCCGCTGGTCCACACCCTCGTAACGACCGCAGAGCAGGGAGAACCCGCCGCCCGACGCAGCCAATTCCTCGGCCATTCCCTGGTCGAACCGCCTGCCCGAGGCCGACAGGACCAGGAGCGGCCGGGGTAGGCCTCCTGGAGCGGCGGCCACGCCTTCCACGGCCTCGAAGATCGGCCCGGGGGCGAGGACCATGCCGGCTCCCCCGCCGAACGGGGCGTCGTCGACCGTCCGGTGGACGTCGTGGGTGGCCGAGCGGATGTCGTGGGCGCGCAGATCCAGCCGTCCGGTGCCCCGGGCCCGTCCGAGTATGGACGTGGAACCGTAGTGGTCGATCACCTCAGGAAACAGCGTGAACACGTCGACCCGCAACCCCGCCGGTCCCGGGAGGTCGGCCGGGTCGGCCGGGTCGGCCGTCGGAGCACTCACGTCACGTCGAGCAGGCCGTCGGGGATGTCGACGGTCACCCGGACGCCCGGCACGGAGCCGGTCACGAACCGCAACGGTATGAGTCCTCCCCCCGCCAGCACCAGCAGGTCGCTCGCCGGGTTGGCCTCGACCGCCGACACCGTCCCGAGCTCGGAGCCGTGCCCGTCCACGACCGTCGAGCCGATGAGGTCATGGACCCACAGCGCCTCGGGGTCGTCGATCGGTGGAGCGAACAGCGCCGTGTCCCGCAACGCCTCCGCGGCGTCGATGCCGTCGACCCCGGCGAGGGCCACGATGTGCCGACCCCGGTGGGGCGAGGACCGCACGATCGTGAAGGTGCGACCGTCCGCGGCGTGCAGCCGGGAACCGGCCGCCACCCGCTCGTCGCGGTTGGTCGTGAGCGACACGATCACGTCGCCGCGGAGTCCGTGCGGCTTGACGATCCTCCCGACACCGAGCAGCGCGGGAGTGACGGCGTCGGTTCCGGGGAGGCCTCCGACGCCGTCGGCCCCCTGGCGGCGGGCCGGTTCGGTCACCGGATGCTCAGTCGTCGACGATGTCGACGCTGGTCTGGACCCCGTCGCGGGCTCCGGCAGCGGCCACGACCGTGCGGATAGCCTGGGCGACCCGGCCGCGTCGGCCGATCACCCTCCCCATGTCCTCGGGTGCCACGTGGATCCGGAAGCGGACGGTTCCGCCCCGATCCTCCGTATGGATCACCACGGCCTCGTTGTCCGAGGCGATGGCGTTCACCAGGTAGGTGACGACGGCCAGCGGGGTGCCTCCCGCCACACGGTTACCGGCGTCGTCGTCGGGAAGGTCGATGTCGTCGATGGTGTTGACGTCGTCGGACGATTCCACGGCGGTGTCTTCGGTCACGTGGCCGCCCTGGTCGCTGCGAACTCGTCGAGGGCGCCGGACTGCTTCAACAGCTTCTCGACCCGCTCGGTGGGCTGCGCTCCCTGGGACAGCCACTTGACGGCCTTGGCGTTGTCGATCTGGACGACGGCGTCCGGTTCGGCCAGGGACTTACCCCGGGGTGCGTAGGTGCCGACGATCTCGATGAACCGTCCGTTGCGGGGCGAACGGCTGTCCGCCGCCACCAACCGGTAGGTCGGCTGCTTCTTCTTCCCGATCCGCACGAGGCGGAGCTTCACTGCCACGGTAACTCCTCTGTTGCATGGTGTCTTCCAATGGAAGCGCTGGCGGGTACTGCAGACGACAGACGTCCTCCGGTGCCGAGCGCGGTGGACAGTCTCCCACCAATCGGGACCGGTCGGATCCGTAGGAACCGGCTGGGGACGAACTCGCAGATCATAAGGCATTTCGGTTCACCCGAGCGATCGGCAACCCGCGACGGGCCGGTCAGCGCGCCTTCGGGGTGACCCTGCCACCGCCCTTGCCCTTCTTGCCGCCCTTGCCCTTCTTTGCCGAACGGGGGGGGCCGCCGGGCGTGCCGAACGGGGCGGGGGGAGCGCTTCCGGGGGTACCCGCTCCCATGGCGGGCAGGTCGCCCATCGCCGCCATGTCGGCCATGGCCTTGGGTGAGAGCTTCGGACCCCGACCCAGCAGGCCACCGAGCCCGCCGAGCGCTCCACCCCCGCCGCCCTTGGTGAAGCCCTTCATCATCTTCTGCATCTCCTTGAACTGCTTCAGGAGCGCGTTCACGTCGGCGGTGGTGGTCCCGCTGCCGTTGGCGATGCGCACACGGCGACTGCCGTCGACGACCGACGGGTCGATCCGCTCGGTCGGGGTCATCGAGCGGATGATGGCCTCGACCTGGTCGAGCTGGCGGTCGTCGACCGACTCGGACGCCCGCTTGAGGTCCTTCGACATTCCCGGCAGCATCGACAGCATTCCCGAGACCGATCCCATCTTGCGGACCTGCTGCAGCTGCTCCAGGAAGTCCTCGAGGGTGAACTTCCCCTCCATCATGGCGGCGGCGCCCTTGGTGGCGACATCCTTGTCCATCGTGCGCTCGGCCTGCTCGATGAGGCTGAGCACGTCCCCCATCCCGAGGATGCGGTCGGCCATGCGGTCCGGGTGGAACTGGTCGAAATCGTCGAGCTTCTCGCCCGTGGACGCGAAGGCGATGGGTCGTCCCACCACCTCCTTCACCGAGAGCGCGGCTCCGCCGCGGGCGTCACCGTCGAGCTTGGTCAGGATGACGCCGTCGAGGGCCAGCGCGGTATGGAACGCCTGGGCCGTGGACACGGCATCCTGGCCGGTCATGGCGTCGATGACCAGGAACGTGTAGTCCGGTCGGACGGCACCGGCGATGTGACCGATTTCGTCCATCAGATCCTCGTCGATGGCGAGGCGACCGGCGGTGTCGACGATGAGCACGTCGCGTCCCAGGCGCTTGGCCTCCTCGAGGCCGGCGGCGGCCACCGCCACCGGGTCGGACGCCTCCGAGAACACGGAGACGCCAGCCTGGCCACCGAGAACGCGCAGCTGCTCGACAGCGGCGGGGCGCTGGAGGTCGGCACCGACCAGCAGCGGATTACGTCCTTGCTGCTTGAACCAGCGAGCCAGCTTGGCCGACGCGGTGGTCTTGCCGGATCCCTGCAGGCCGGCAAGGAGGACGACCGTGGGAGGACGGCTGGCGTAGCGGATCTGCAGGGTCTCGCCACCGAGGATGGTGACGAGCTCTTCGTTGACGATCTTGATGACCTGCTGACCCGGGCTCAGGCTCTGGGACAGCTCCAGCCCGATGCATCGCCGGCGGACCGCCGTGGTGAAGGTGCGGACGACCCCGATCTCGACATCCGCCTCGAGCAGTGCGGTACGGATCTCACGGAGCACCTCGTCGACATCGCCCTCGGACAGCCGTCCCCGGCCGCGCAGCCGGGTGAGGATGCCGTCGAATCGGTCGGTCAGGCTCTCGAACATGGGGTGCTCAGGCTACCCGAACGGCGCGGACCGTCGGTGCGCCACCGACGGCCTCGGCGAGCGGATCAGAACAGAGCGTCGACGAATGCCTGGGCGTCGAAGTCGACGAGGTCGTCCGCCCCCTCGCCGAGTCCGACCAGTTTGACCGGAAGACCGAGCTCGCGTTGGATGGCCACCACGATGCCGCCCTTGGCCGTGCCGTCGAGCTTGGTCAGGACGACACCGGACACCTCCACCGCCTCGAGGAACACCTTCGCCTGGGCCAACCCGTTCTGTCCGGTGGTGGCGTCGAGCACCAGCAGCACCTCGGCCACATGCCCCGGCGGGCGGTCGGACACCCGGCGGATCTTCTTGAGCTCCTCGATGAGATTGACCTTGTTGTGCAGCCGACCGGCCGTATCGGCCAGCACCAGCGGGCACTCCCTGGAGGCGGCCCTCTGAACGGCGTCGAACACCACGGACGACGGGTCGCCCCCTTCGGCGCCGCGGACGATGTCGGCGCCGGAGCGCTCGGCCCACAGGCTGAGCTGCTCGCCCGCTGCGGCACGGAACGTGTCCCCGGCGGCCAGGAGCACCTTCGTGCCCGAGCGGGCCAGTCTGGTGGCCACCTTTCCCACGGTGGTCGTCTTACCCACCCCGTTCACGCCGACGAAGAGCCACACGTCGACCGTGCGCTCCACCTCGCCTGCGCCGGCGCCGGGGCGGGTCGCTCCGATCTCGGGCAACCCGGACGAGCCGGAGGCCAGCATCGCCACCAGATCGACCTTGAGGGCGTCGACCAGCGCGTCGGGTCCTCCGATCTCACCGCTGGCCACCCGGGAGCGCAGGTCGCCCAGGAGCGCGTCGGTCGCCCCGACGCCCACATCGGCCCTGATCAGGGCCTCCTCGAGGTCGTCCCATGTCGCCGCATCGATCCTCCCCCGGGCCCGGATGGTCCCGACGTAGCCGGAGAGCAGTCCCCGGGCCTTCCCCAGCCGGCCACGGTAGGACGCGGGTTCGGACTCGGGCGCAGGGGTCGGCGCCGGCCCTGGCGCCTGTTCGGACTCGGGCCCAGTGGTCGACAGGAGGTCGGGCGCTGCCGGTGTGGCGGGACGCGGGGGGGTCGGTCGGCGATCGGCAACGGTCACGCCCGGGCTGGATGGCGAGTCGTCGCGGCTCCGTCCCCGACGGACGAGCAACGCCCCACCGGCCACGACGACCACTGGCACGGCCACGACCGCGGCGACGACCGCGTCCGAGGTGGCGATCAGTGCGGCGGCGATCACAGGTCGGTCCCGGCGGCCGGCTCGACACCGGCAAGGGTGGTCCCCCCGTCGGTCCTGCCGGTGGTCGGCGAGTCGAGTCGGCGGACGACCTCGTTGAGGGTCGTCGGCCGGGTCGGCACGGTCCCCGGCTCGTCTGGACCGCCTGGCTCGTCTGGACCCTCGGGGCCCACGGGATCCTCGTGCGCGGCGCCGGGCCCCTGGTCCTCGAGCTCGGGGACGGCACCCGGGGCCGGCGGCCCACCGTCGAGCGCCGACGCCGACGCCGGCGTCGGCGTCGGGCGGGCCGGGAGCGAGTCGAGGGCGTCGAGGGCGGTCCGGTCGCGGGGCACCCTCTGACTCACCACCTTGGACGAACCTCCGGGAGCCATGGTGACGCCGTAGAGGGCGTCCGCCGCCTCCATCGTGCGCTTCTGATGGCTGACGATGATCAGCTGTGCCTCCTCCCGGAACTCGTTGACCAGGGCCAGGAACCGCATCAGGTTGACATCGTCCAGCGCGGCCTCGACCTCGTCCATCAGGTAGAAGGGGGACGGCCGGCTCCGGAACACGGCGAACAGGTAGGCCATGGCGACCAACGATCGCTCGCCCCCGGAAAGCAGGGACAGGCGCCGGACATTTCGACCGGCCGGGCGCACCTCGACCTCGACCCCGGTGTCGAGCAGGTTCTCGGGGTCGGTGAGCGACAGCCGGCCGGTCCCTCCCGGGAACAGCGAGGTGATCAAGGTGGAGAAGTGCTCGTTGACGTCGGCGAACGCCGCGTCGAAGACGTGCATGATCTCCTCGTCGAGCGTCCGGATGACCTGCCGGAGGTCTCGCTGCGCCTTGCGCACGTCCTCGACCTGGGACTCGAGGAATCGATGTCGCTCCCCGAGCTCGGTGAGCTCCTCCATGGCCAGCGGGTTGACCGGACCGATGGCAGCCAACTCGGACTCGAGTTGACCGACCCGGGTGGGGGGGTCGACACCCTGGGGAAGCTCCGGCACCGGGGCGCCCACCGCGTCCTCCGGTCCGCAACCGAGGTCGCGCCGCAGAGTCTCGACGACCGACTCGCGACGGACCGTGGCCTCGACCAGATCCAATTCGGACTTCTGGAGGCGACTCCGAGCTGCGGCCAGCTCGTGCTCGTGCACGGCACGCTGGCGGCGGAGCTCCTCGAGTCTGGCCCCACCCGCCCGCACCGCCTCGAGCTGGCGGCGATGGCGGTCTCGGAGCGACGACAGCAGGGCGTCCAGTGTGGACTGGGCCTCGGCCACGACCCCCAGCAGCCGTTCCACCGCGGTGGCGTCGGACTCGAGGCGGGTGCGCCGCGCCGCGGCCTGCTGGCGCTCCTCGGCATGGCCGGTCAGGCGGCGTTCCACCTCGGAGAGGCGCTCGGCCAGGACCCGACCGCGCTCGACCAGTCCGGCGGAGCGGACCTCCCACTCCGTGCGGGCCGCTGCCGCTTCGGTGATCCGCTCGTCGAGCCTCCGTCGCTCGTCCCGGGCGGCGGCGACCCGACCCGATGCCCGCACCCGTGCCTGCTCCAACTCGGGCATGCCGGCCACCAGCTCGCCGACCCGGGCGGCATCCCGGTCGATGCGCTCCTCGAGCTCGGCGCGGTTGCGTCGGATCTCCTCGAGCTCGGCCCCCAACAGGTCCCGGTCCCCCGACACCCGTCGGCGGCTCACCCGGGCGCCCTGGTGGGCGACCTCGTTGCGATCGTCTGCCCGGACCGCCTCGGCGGCGGCCTCGCGGGTGGACTCCACATCGGCCCGGGCCGCGGTGCGCTCCTCCGTCGCCCGACCCACCTCGTGCCGGGCGACCTCGGCGCGCGCACGGGCCTCGTCGACGACGGCGGCGGTGACCACGCCACCCCCGGCTCGCACCCGCCATCCGGTGGGCGAGAACCGGTCGCCGTCCCGGGTGACCACCACCAGGTCGGGCCGGGACAGTGCGAGATCGATCGCCTCCGACCATCCGCGTCGGGCGCAGCACGAGCCCTGGAGCAGGGTGTCGAGCACGGCATCGAGCCCGGGGAAGCCGCGCCCCCCCGAACGGGGCCGGACATGTTCCCGGATCGATTCGGTGCCCTCGGGCGCGGCCGGCCCGGCCGACTCGCCCCGTCGGGCCACGGCGGACTCCGTGAGCGCCAGCACCGCTCCGGCCGCCCCGCCCTGGCGGAGGCGGGCCAGGGCGGCCCGCGCCGGCTCGCTGCCGGACACGACCACAGCTGCGAGCGATGCTCCCGCCGCTGCTTCGAATGCCTCCTCCCACCCCCCGTCGACCTCGACGAGATCGAGCAGCGTGCCCACGACCCCGTCTACACCGGCCAGGAGTTCGGCGCCGGCGGCACCGCGCGCCTCGTCGAGGGCGCGCTCGAGTGCGTCGGCACGGGCCTGGGACCGGGCGTGCTCCTGCTCCGCCTGGCGCAGCGTCTCCTCGGCGAGCTCCAGTCGGTGGACGGACGCGAGGTGGGCCGCCTCGGTCGACGCGCGGGCGGCCTGCAGCCCGTGTCGGGCCTGGTCCGTCTCGGCCACGCGCTCACCCAGCTCGTGGTCTTCCCCCTCGAGGACGGCGGACCGACGTTCGGTGGCACCTTGCCGCGCGACGAGTTGGTCGAGGGTTCGACGATCGCGTTCGAGGGCGTGCTCGAGGGAGGCGAGCTGCCCCTGGGCGACGGTCACGGCCTCCTCGGCGCGGCGCAGCTCACCGCCGTCGCCCCGGGCCGTCAGATGGACCTGGAGCTCGGCGGCGGCGGATGCCTCGGCCGCCACCAGTCCGTCCTCTTCGGGAGCGAGGTCGGCCGCCTCCTGTCGTGCGGCGGACAGTTCGTCGGCCAGGCGGGCGCCCTCGGCCTCGAGGGTCGACACGACGTCGGCGTCGGCAGCGGCGTCGAGGGCCCGGGCCAGCGACCGGCGACGCTCACGCAGGACCCCCGACAGGCCGCGCCCGCGTTCGACCATGCCCTCCGTGCGACCCAGTGCCGCGGTGAGGTCGGACTCGCGCTCGGCCGACAGCTCGTCCGCCGTGCGTTCGGAGTCGGCGTCGAGCGCACCCAGTGCCTCGAGGAGGCGTGTCTCGCTCGCCCGCTGCTCCTCCTGGATCCGGAGGCAGCCCGCACGTTGGCGGTCGAGTGCCCCGAGCTCGGTGCCGGCGACGTGCAGTCGGACGGCCCGGAGCTCGTCGGCCAGGCCCGTATACGAGCGCGCCGCCGCCGCCTGGCGCTCGAGCGGACGGATCTGCCGCTTGACTTCGCGGACCAGGTCGAACAGCCGCTCGAGATTCTCGTCGGTCGAGGCCAACCGACGTTCGGCCCGCTCGCGGCGCCGTCGGTACTTGAGGACACCCGCCGCCTCCTCGATGACCGAGCGGCGGTCCTCGGGGCGGGCCTCGAGGATGGCGTCGAGGTGGCCCTGGCTGATGATGACGTGCTGCTGACGCCCGACGCCGGTGTCGGACAGCAGCTCCTGGATGTCCAGGAGCCGACAGGGCGTGCCGTTGATGGAGTACTCGCTGTCCCCGGAGCGGAACAGCGTGCGGGTGATGGTGACCTCGGCCAGTTCGGCCGAGAGCTTGCCCGAACTGTTGTCGATGGTCAGGGAGACCTCGGCCCGACCCAGGGCGGGTCGGTTGGCCGTCCCCATGAAGATGACGTCCTCCATCTTGGCGGAGCGCACGGTACGCGGACCCTGGGCACCGAGCACCCAGGCAACGGCGTCGACGACGTTCGACTTGCCGCTGCCGTTCGGACCGACGACGACGGTGACCCCGGTCTCGAATTCGAGCACGGCGGGATCGGCGAAGGACTTGAATCCTTTGAGGGAGAGGGACTTCAGGAACACCGGGCGCTCACCCTATCGGCACCCGCGCGGAACCGCAGGAGGCCTGCTCAGACCTGGCAATGTTCACAGAAGAACGTCGAGCGCCCACCGGACTTCACCCGGACGATGGTCGAACGGCAACGGCGGCAGGCCTGGCCCTCGCGGTCGTACGCCTGGTGCTGGTCCTGGTAGTCGCCGACCTCCCCGAAGAGGTCGCGGTACTGCTCGTCGGCGAGTGACGATCCTCGGCGTTTGACCGCCTCGGCGAGGGTCTCCACCATCGACCGGTAGAGGCGCCGGACCTCCTGGGACGAGAGGGAGTTCGACTGGCGGTCGTAGCGGAGTCCGGCCGCGAACAGGATCTCGTCGGCGTACATGTTGCCGATGCCGGCCACGAATTCCTGATCCATGAGGAGTGCCTTGAGACCGGACTTGTGCGAGGAGACTGGGACCCAGAACTTCTCCCAGCTCATGATGTCCTCGAGCGGGTCGAAGCCCAGGTGGGCGAGCTCGGGCAGGCCCCGCTCCCCTTCGGCGGGCGCCGCGGAGACGAACAACTCGCCGAAGGTGCGAGGGTCGACGAAGCGGAGCTGGCCACCCTGGGTGAAGGTGATCACCGCGTGCGTGTGGGGAACTTTGGCCTCCTTCACGTTCTTGACGCGGTGGAGCTGACCACTCATCCCCAGGTGGACGACCAGGGTCGCCCCGTCATCCAGCACGATGAGGATGTACTTGCCGGCGCGATCGATGCCGGCGATCGTGCGCCCCTCGAGCTGCGCACGGAACTGCTTGGCGCTCGGGTGGCGACGGACGGTGCGGCCGTTGCGCACCTCGACCGACTTGATCTTCCGGTTGACGACCTCACCCTGGAGGTCTCGTCGGATGGTCTCGACTTCGGGAAGCTCAGGCATTTCCCCCGCCTCTCTCGGCTTCCAACGATCCGCAGGCCACCTGGGCGGCGACCTGCTCGGCGTCCTTCTTGGAGCGACCCTCCCCCGTACCGAGGCGCTGGCCAGCAACGTACACCGTGGCCAGGTACCTCCGGGCATGGTCCGGGCCGGAGCCCACGACCTCGTAGCGGGGGACGCCACGGCCCAGCCGGACCGTCTCCTCCTGGAGCCGGCTCTTGTGGTCGGACTCGCCCGGCTCCCCCACCGCGACGACGATCCGGTCCCCCAGCAGAGAGAGCACCAGCTCACGGGCGTCGTCCATGCCGCCGTCGAGGTAGATCGCTCCGATGACGGCCTCCATGGTGTCGGCCAGGATCGACTCCTTGTACCTGCCTCCCGATGCGCCCTCGCCCTTGCCCAGGCGCAGGTGCACGGGGATCCCGAGTCCCTCGGCCGCTTCGGCCAGTACCCGGGCGTTCACCACGGAGGCCCGGACCTTGGAGAGCGTCCCGTCGGTCAGGTCGGGGTGGCGGCGATACGTGTGCTCGGCAACGACCAGGCCGAGGACGGCGTCCCCGAGGAACTCCAGGCGCTCGTTCGACGCCGCTCCGCCGTGCTCCGCACACCACGAACGATGGGCCAACGCCTGTTCCAGCAGGTCAGGCGCGGTGAACTCATGTCCGAGGCGTTCGGCGAGCCCGTTGTCGTCCGCCGGTCCCCCGGCACCGTCCGGGGGCAGCATCGGGCGCCTCAGGACTCCCCGAGTTTGGCGTCCACGTAGTCGACCGCATCGCGGACGGTGCGGAGCTCCTCCAGGTCCTCGTCGTCGATGCGGAAGCCGACCGAGCGCTCGCCCAGCTCCTCTTCCAGGCCCTCCACCAGCTCGATCAGGGCCAGGGAGTCCGCGTCGAGGTCTTCCGCGAACGACGAGGACTCGCTGATCGTCGACGGGTCGATCTCCAAGATGTCCGCCAGGAGCTCCCGGATGAGCTCCAGGATCTGCTGGCGGTCGAGCGGACCCTTCTCCACATGGGTCTCAGCGGGCACGGCGTCTCCTGTACACGGGTCGGGACCGGGCCGGAACTCGGCCCTGGACTGGGACGATGTTACCCGAGGCCGGACCACCACCCGATGCATGGCGAGCCGTCGTGGCCGGCCCCGCCCCCGCTTCGCCGTCACACCCTCCGGCGAGACTGGCCCCATGGCGCTGGCCACCCCGTTCGACGCACTCCCCGACGCACCGCCGCCCTCCGGCGTGGGGTCGTCGGGCGGCATGGCTGGGTCGTCCGGTGCTGGGTCGTCCGGCGTGCCCGGGTCGGGCGTGGCTGGGTCGGGCGTGCCTGGGTCGTCCGGCGTGCCTGGGTCGTCCGGCGTGGGGTCTGGCGCTGGGCCCGGCCTGTCGGCCCGTATGGCCTCGCTGCACGGGGAGC
>JAKAZC010000026.1 GCA_021826655.1 Actinomycetes bacterium
CCTCGAGGCCCGCCCTGCGAACACCGAGGGCGAGGGGAGGATCCCGGTCGCCGACCTGGTGCGGCGGTCTCTGCGGATGAACGCCGACCGGGTGATCGTCGGCGAGGTCCTCGGTGACGAGGTGCTGCCGATGCTGAATGCCATGAGCCAGGGCCGGTCGGGCTCGATGTGCACACTCCACGCCGAATCGTCCGCCGGCGTGTTCCGTCGCATCGCGTCCTACGCGGTGCAGGCGCCCGAACGCCTGCCGTTGGAGGCGACCAACCTGTTGATCTCCGGTGCGCTCCACTTCGTCGTGCATCTGGATTCGGCCCTGCACGACGAGTGCGTCGAGAGCCACCGTTCCCGGTCCGCCCACGGCGACCGGTCACCGGACGGGGATGTCCGCTCGTGGCCGGTGTCGTCGGACGACCCGGATCAGTCGCCGTACTGGTTCCCGTCCCGAGGGCCCCGCACCAGGTTCGTCTCGTCGGTGCGCGAGGTGATCGATGCAGAGGGGGTTCAGGTGGTCTCGAACGAGGTCTACCGGCCGGGTCCCGACCGCCGTGCGCAGCCGGCCTCCCCGCTGCGCGCCGAGACGGCCGAGGAACTCCGCCGATTCGGACTCGAGCTGGGGAACCACGATCGGGCGACCGGGACATGGTGAGTCAGCTCGCGCGAATCGGACCGGCGGCGTCCGTCGTCGGTCTGGGACTCTGCCTCTGTCTCGGCGTGGCCGGTGTGGTGGTGTTCCTCTTCGGGTGGGAGCGGGTGGCCGGGCGCTCCGAGGCGGACGCGCTGCACGACCTGGCGCCAGCCCATCGTCGGACCAGTACCAGTACCAGAACCAGGCCTGCCGCGGGTCTGCATCCGCGTTCCCTCTGGCCGGCGATGGGGGCCGGCGGGCTGGTCTTCGTGGTGACCGGATGGCCGGTCGCCGGACTGATCGGAGCGGTCGCCGTCGCCGGCGTGCCGCGGCTGCTGCGACAGATGTCGGCTGCCGGTTCGATTGCCACGATCGAGGCGATCGCCACCTGGACGGAGCTGCTCCAGGGGACCCTCGCCGCATCCGCCGGACTCGGCCAGGCGCTCGTCGCCACTGCTGAGCTGAGCCCCGCGCCGGTCCGGTCGGCCACCCGCCGGCTCGCGTCGCAGATTCAGGCGGGCGTGGAACCCCGTTCCGCATTGCTGGAATTCGCGGACGCGGTGGACGATCCGTGTGCCGACCGGGTGGTCTGCTCGCTCATACTGGCGTTCACCGAGCGGGCACAGCGGCTCGGTGATCTCCTCGGTGCACTCGCCGAGTCGACGCGCGAGGAGGTCGCCCTCCGCCTACGGGTGGAGACCAGCCGGGCATCGGTCCGCAGCAGCGTGCGCACCGTCGTCATGTTCTCGGTGTTCTTCGCCGCAGCACTCGCGTTGCTCGCCCGCAACTATCTGTCGCCGTACGGATCACCCACGGGTCAGATGGTGCTCGCCGCCGTCGGCGGCCTCTATGCGGCCGGACTTACGCTTCTGGTGACGCTGGCACGACCCCCCGCGACAGTCCGCCTCCTCGGTTCGGATGTCGTGGGCCGGTGACCGCCGTCGTGATCCTGGCCGTCTTCACCGGGTGCGGGCTCCTGGGAATCGCCTACGGCCTCCGGTCGTCGAGACCGTCCCTCGACGCCGTGTGGGCCAGCTGGCAGGGCCCGGTGGACCTCCGACGACCGGTGGACCTCCGACGACCGGTGGACCTCCGGAGTGGGGCGGCCATCGGTCGAGCCGGTGTACGGCGACTGGCCACCGGAGCCGCACGCGAGCTGACAGTCGGGAAGTGGTCCGGACACGTGCGGGCGCGCGCACTGCGGGGTGCACTGTCCGTGTGCGAGGTGGATCCCGAGCGGTTCGCCTCGCGACTGTTCGTCATCGTGGGGGCGACCGCCCTCGGGCCGGCGGTCCTGTGGCTCGTCCTGTCGGTGCTGGGCATGTCCCTTCCGTTCGTGGTCGTGGCCGCGGCAGTTGGCATCGGCCCGCCGGTTGGGGTGGCACTGGACATAGCGGCCCTCTTCTCCAGGGCCCAGGAGCGACGCCGGCACGTCCGCGTCGTCCTGGGGTCGTTCGTGGATCTGGTGGTCCTCGGCCTCGCCGGTGGCGTGGGGATCGACGGTGCCCTCCACGCAGCGGCACAGGTCACGCCCGACTGGGCCGCGCGGCGCTTGGCCGCGGCACTCCGGACGGCGCGGGACGGCGGCAGCCCTCCCTGGGCCGCCCTCTCGACCCTGGGGTCCGAACTCGGCGTGCCCGAGCTGGAGGAGCTGTCGACGACGGTCCAGCTCGCCGGGACGGAGGGGACCAGGATCCGACAGGCACTCGTGGCTCGGGGTGCCTCGCTCCGGCGGCACGAGCAGGCCGAGGCGGAGTCGGCGGCGAACGCGATGACCGAGCGGCTCTTCCTCCCGGGCGCCCTGCTCCTCCTCGGCTTCCTTGTCTTCATCGGCTACCCCGCCCTCCATCGGATCCTCGGTGGCTTCTGACCGAACCGAACGGTGACCGGTGCCGACCGTCCAGCGTGCCGCCCCGTGCCCGCCCGTTCCCCCCGCCACTGACACTGTCACCACGAACTCCCTCCAATGACCACCGATTCCCGAGAGAAGGAGCACCTACCATGACCACACACGTCGCCGTCCTCTGGACCTATCTTCGGGCCCGCTTCGACGCGGCCGACGACTGGAACGACGCCGGAACCGTCGTCGAGAAGGTCATCCTCACGGCCATCTTCGCAGCACTGGCCATCGCGGTCGGAGCCATCATCGTGGCGAAGGTCACCGCCAAGGCGAACTCGATCAATCTCAATTGACCTCCCGCCCGTGGTGCCGCGCCGGTCGATCCCCGTCCGAACGGGGATCGTCGGTCGTCGAGGCCGTGATCGTGGTTCCCGTCGTGATGGTCCTGCTGCTCGTAGGGGTCCAATTCGCGCTGTGGATGCACGCGTCCCAGGTCGTCCAACTGGCGGCATCGGAGGGAGATCGCAGCGCCCGGTCGATCGGCGGTGGGCCGTCGGCCGGAATCGTCCGGGCGCAGCAGGTGGTCGCCGGGCCGGGCTCGGACGTCACGTCACCCTCGATCTCGACGGCGGTGCTTCCCGGGGATTCCGAACTGCTGCGTGTGTCGGGCACGGCGCTTTCGGTCCTACCGGGACTCTCGTTCGGCGTGAGCGCCAGTGCCGTGGGGCCCGTCCAGCGGTTCCGGGCATCCGAATGAGCCCGTCCCGCGACCGGCACACATGGCACACATGGCACACATGGCACGACCGGCACGAATGGCACGGACGTGGCGACCGGGGAAGCTTGACCGTCGAGCTCGTCGTCCTCGCGCCGGTCCTGTTCGTGGTCGTCCTCGTGTCGCTCGTCTTCGGACGTGTGACCGAGGCGCGGCAGCAGGTCGTGGAGGCCGCGCGGGCCGGGGCCGAGGCGGCGGCGATCCTCCCGACCGTGGGGACCGCGCAGTGGGTGGGATCGATCAACTCGGCCATCGATCTCATCGGACGTTCGCACACATGCGCCCACGCCACGATCTCCGTCGACACCAGTCACTTCGTGCCGGGCGGCTACGTGACGGCGCACGTCACGTGTCTCGTGCGCCTTGCCGACATCGGGTTTCCGGGAATGCCTGGGTCGACCACGGTGACGGCATCAGCGACCGCGCCGCTCGATCCCTATCGGTCGGTCGGGTGACCGGGTGACCGTGCCGGACGCGGAACTTCAGGAGCCGATGTCCGTCGGCACGGCATGCCGGACCATCGGTGGGTGCTCGCGACGACGTCCGCGGTCGGACGACAGCGGAGCGCTCGTCGCGTTCGTGCTCCTCCTCATGATCGGGCTGATGGCTCTCCTCGGACTCGTCGTCGACGGCGGTGCCGCGCTCACGGCCCACCAGGCCGCGGAGGTGGAGGCAGAGCAGGCGGCGCGGACCGGTGAGGGGGCCATCAGCGTCGATGAGCTCCGGGCCGGGACGGTCCAGCTCGACCCCGCCGCAGCGGTCGTGGCCGCCGAGCAGTACACGGACGCCGCCGGACATCCCGGGACTGCGACGGTTTCGGGTGGTGTCGTCACGGTGAGGATCCGGTACCAGATACCGACGACGGTGCTCGGTGTCATCGGGATCCGGTACCTGAACGTCTCCGCGGTGGGCGCAGCGGAGGACCTCCACGGTGTGACCACGGGGCTCCCGTGAGCAGAGAGAGTCGACGGAGCGCCACGGGCGCGCCCTTCGTGGCACGGGCCGGGGCGGCGGCCGCGCTCGTGCTGGTCTGCATCGGCGTGCCGATCTGGCTGGTCGAACTGGGCGGGCTGCCGTTCGCGCACGTCGACCCGACGGCACCGTTCCGTGCGGCTCTCGGCGGGCCCGGGGACGCCCGGACGGTGGCGTCCTGGCTCGGTCAGGTGGCACTCGTGCTCGCGTGGTCCGCATGGTCCTGGACGGCGACGTGCATCGTCCTGGAGGCCCGGTACTGGCGCTCCGGTCGGTCGTCGGCACACGTGCCTGGCATCAGGACCCTGCACTGGGCGGTGGCCGGACTCGTGGGCACGGCGTTCGCATTCGGGGCGATGGCCCGCTCGTCCCACGGGCTGCACCCGGTCGGTTCACGGGCGACGGGCGGTCGGATCACCGTGTCGGCGGGTGCCGGGCCCTCGACCGGACTGCACGCGTCCCGGACCTCCGGGAGCCCGTCGGAGGCTCCCCGGTCCGGCGCCGTTCCCGCACCGGGTGCCGTGGGGGCGACACCCACGTCAGCCGCTCCCGGGGGAGCCGTCCATGTCGTTGCCGGGCGGGAGACGCTCTGGTCGGTGGCAGAGGTACGCCTGGGCTCGGCCCGGCGCTGGCGGGAGATCGCCCAACTGAATTATGACCGGCTCCAGTCGGATGGTGGCCGACTGGGCGGCGATCACTGGATCCGCCCGGGGTGGGAACTGCTGCTTCCACGCCTGGACCGCGAGGAGGCAAGCACGCCGGGGACCGGAACCGCCGTGGTCCACGTCGGAGTGGTGCACGAGCAGTCGTCCGCGAGGCGACCGACGCCGGCCCACCCGTCGGTGCCACCCGCCCCGCTTCGTCCGACGACCCCGCTCGGGCCCCCGGCCAACGGTCGTACCGGTCGACGGCACCCGGGTGCGCCGACGGTGCCCGGGGATCGCTCGATCGAGGGGGACGTGCACCGGGCCGCCGGTCCGGCCGAGGCGGGACCCCCGATCGGCCGGGGGCACCCCGTGGTCCCCGTGGTCCCGGTGGGCGCCGGCATCGTCGGCGTCGGCATTTCCGACCTCATCGACCGACTGCGTCGGGTGCAGCAGCGCCATCGGGAGCCGGGGTCCCGGATCCGGTTGCCGGATTCGGTGCTTCGACAGTTCGAGCAACGTCTACGCGTCGGTGACGGGGCCCAGGTGGTCCGCTCGGTCGAGGAGGCGGTGCGCTGCTACGTGGAAGGTGGTAGCCGGGTCCCGGTGGGGGTCGTGCTCGGTGCGAAGGTGTCGGAGTCCGAAGTGGAACTGGTGATCGAGGAGGGTGCTGCCGTGTCCGATCCTCCGCGCGGTTTCCGGCGGGTGTCCGACACGTCATCGGTCGTCGTCAGCCGCAGTGTGCTCGACGGATCGGACGGTGCGAACGGTTGGGGCGGTGCGAACGGATCGGACGGTGCGAACGGTTGGGGCGGTGCGAACGGATCGGACGGTGCGAACGGATCGGACGGTTGGGGCGGTGCGCGTCGGCCGCACGCGAGACGGTGGGGTCGCGAGGGTCGGCCGTTCCCGCTCCCGACGCTCGTGACCATCGGGCGTTCCGAGGGACGCGTCGTCCTGGTGAACCTCGAGGGTGTCGGTTCCCTGGTGGTGGGCGGTGACCGGCGGGACGCGGAGGGAATCACCCGGGCGCTGGCCCTGGAACTGGCCACCTCCCGATGGTCGTCGTGCTTCGACCTGGTCCTGGTCGGCTTCGGCTTGGACCTCGCGCGACTCGACCGGGTGTCCGTCACCAGCTCGGTCGGCCCATTGGTCGCCGACCTCTCCTGGCGCAGCCTGCGCCGTTCGGTGCGTCTCGACGATCTCGGATTCTCGTCGGTGCTCGAGGCGCGGTGCCTCGATCGGGACGGGGCGTGGGATCCCGTCGTCGTCATCTGTGGACCCGGTGTCCCGGCAGCCGACATCGAGGCGCTCCTGGCCATCAGCGGCGAACGGGCCGGGGGTATCGCCGTCCTCGCCGTCTCCGACGCCGCCGACGCCGACGCCGTCTCCGACGCCGCCGACGGCCGGGTCCGCAGCGTCCATGCCCGACCGGGCCGGTCGAATCCGTCACTCGAGATACTGGGCGAGCTCCTGGAACCTCAGCGGGTGTCGATAGCGGAGGTGAACGGGGTCGCCCGACTCCTGGAGGTGGCCGGTCATGGCATCGGAGGCGACACGGGCGACACGGACGACACGGGTGACACGGACCCCCACTCCGGTTCCGGACCACATCGCGATCCGAGCCCGGATCCGGTTGGTGCCGCTCGGAAGGGGGACCCCACGAGGTCCGTGGCCGACGACCCGGTAGCGCCGCAACCCGGTCCCCGGGCCAGCGACCGCGAACCAGGGGCCGCGGTGCGGACCGTGACGGCGTACACCGGTCGGGACAACGGCGCGTCGGCCCGGATCGGGGACATGGGGGGCCGGGGGAGCCGGGCGGCTGCCTCCGACGGGGAGCAGGTGCACGCCAGGTCACGTCGCGTGCACCACGGTGGTTGGTCGACGTGCGAACCGGGGTCGTCCGAGGTGGAGGTGGCCGTGCTCGGTCCGGTGGAGATCCGGGGGGCGGCACGGGAGTTCACCCGGGCCTGGGCGCGGGAGCTGGTCGTCTATCTGGCGCTGCACCCCGGGGGGGCGGCGAACGACGTCTGGGCCACGGCGCTGTGGCCGGAGCGGATGATGGCGCCCTCGAGCCTCCATTCCACGGCATCGGTCGCCCGTCGGTCTCTCGGGAAGGCGATGGATGGCAGCGACCACCTTCCGCGCTCGCACGGTCGCCTGGCTCTCGGGCCCTCGGTGGGCACCGACTGGGGCCGGTTCACCGCCCTCGCCGCGCAGGAGGATCCCGTGGCCTGGGCCGAGGCGCTCGGTCTGGTCCGGGGCCGTCCGTTCGACGGACTCCGCTCGACGGACTGGTCCGTGCTCGACGGGACGGCGCCCTCCATCGAGTCCGCCGTCGTCGACCTGAGCGGACGGCTCGCCGGTGCCTGCCTGCGGTCCGGGGACCCGAGGGGCGCGGAGTGGGCAGCCCGTCGCGGCCTGGTGGTGAGTCCGTACGACGAGCGTCTCTACCGCATGCTGCTCCGATCAGCCGACGCGGCCGGGAACCCGGGCGGGGTCGAGTCGGTGATGGCGGAGCTGGTCCGGGTCGTCGCCGACGAGATCGAGCCCCTCGAGTCCGTCCATCCGAGCACACTCGCGCTGTACCGCTCCTTGAGCCGACGACGGACCGGGACGATCTGACCCGCCCCCTCGCCCCCCGGGCCCCGCGCCCGTCCTGCGTTCCACCCGGGACGGCCGGTCGAGTCCGGCACCCGGTTCCGCGGCCGGCGAAGGGACCCCGGACCCCGATTCCGCCTGGACCCGGCCCCTCCGGCACCCCGGAGCGTGGCCTACAGGGCGAGCTCGGCGATGGTCCGGAGCGTCTGCACGTCGCCTGACACCAGCAGGCTGGTGGCTATCGACTCGCGCCACCGCTCGATGTCGTCTCGGATCTTCTCCTTCGGTCCGATGAGCGCGGTGTCCTCGATCAGTTTGGTGGGGACGGCGGCGGCGGCCTCGTCCTTGCGGCCCTCGAGGTAGAGCTCCTGGATCTTGGTGGCCTCGGCCTCGTAGCCCATGCGGGAGAAGACATCGAAGTGGAAGTTCATCGACTTGGCGCCCATCCCGCCGATGTAGAGGGCGAGCATCGGCCGCATGAAATCGGCCGCCTGCTCGACGTCGTCGTGCAGGATGGTGGCGGCGAACGCGAACACCTCGAAGACCTCGGCGGTACACCGCGCTCCCGGGCGGGCGAAGCCCTCGTCGAGGTAGGGCTGGTAGGCGTCGACGGCACCGGGGGAGAAGAAGATCGGGAACCAGCCGTCGGCGATCTCCGCTGCCAGCGCGATGTTCTTGGGCCCTTCTGCACCCATCACGATCGGGATCTCGGAGCGCAGTGGGTGTGTGATGGGCTTGAGCGCCTTGCCCAGGCCGGTGCCGCCCGGGTAGGGGAGGGGGTAGTGCGGGCCCTCGCTGGAGACGACGTCCTCGCGTGCGATGACTTGACGAACGATGTCGATGTACTCGCGGGTGCGGGCAAGCGGCTTCTCGAAGCTCTGCCCGTACCATCCCTCGACGACCTGGGGGCCGGACACGCCGAGTCCGAGCACGAAGCGCCCGCAAGACAGGTGGTCCATGGTGAGAGCCGCCATCCCCATGGCCGTCGGGGTGCGGGCCGAGAGCTGGCAGAGTGCTGTGCCCAGCCGGACCCGCTCGGTCTGCGACCCCCACCAGGCGAGCGGTGTCAGCGCGTCCGACCCGTAGGCCTCGGCCGTCCAGATCGAGTCGAAGCCCAGGCGCTCTGCCTCCGCCACCTGGTCGGCGGCCCCCGGGGGCGGACCGGAGCCCCAGTAGCCCAGCTGCAGCCCGATCTTCAGATCCTTCATTGCTTCCTCCCCGGGGGACGTGATGCGGAAACCCTAGCAATCCCAATTGTTTGACAGCCGTGTAGGAACCGACCCGCCGGGTCACTCCGCCTAGCGCAGCGGTGCGATGAACTCCTCGGCGTACCGCTCGCACTGGTCGAGGCGCTTGGCCCGGAAGGTCTCGGGGGTGTCGCCGTCCTCGGCCTCGGCCAACATCCACGGGGCGCACAGCAGGTCGGTCACCCCGGCGTCCTCGAGCCGCTTGTACAGGTCGAGGTCGGGGAAGGCCTTCACAGCCAGGTACATGGCGAAGTCGTCGTTCGACCTGCCGACCTGGTCCAGCGCCTCCCGGACCATGGCCACCTGGGCGAACGCCTCGTCGGGGAATGCGGCCCCGGTGTTGATCCAGCCGTCGCACAGGGTGGTGGCCCGGCGCAGGGCGGGCTCGGAGTCACCTCCCCCGAGGATCGGGACCGGTGCGGTCGGTGCCGGGTTCATCTGGCACTCGGGCACGTCGTAGTGGGTCCCGTGGTACTCGACCCATCCACCTCTCCACAACGCGCGCAGCGCGGGGATCATGTCGTCGAGTCGCCTGCCCCGGTTGTGGAAGTCCTGTCCGGTCTGTACGTACTCCTCCTTGCACCACCCCACCCCCACGCCCAGCCGAACCCGGTTGTCGGACAGCACCGCGGCGGTGCCCACCGACTTGGCCACCGTGATGAGGTCACGCACCGGCGCGATGTAGATGCCGGTGGTGAAGGTCACCTCGGTCGTCACGGCGGCCAGGGAGGAGACCAGGCACATCGGATCGGGCCACTCGGTCTCCTTCTCCCAGAAGGGCGCGCCGTCGGGCGCCGTCGAGTACGTGTACTTCGACTCGAGCTCGCGCGGGTTGAAAAGGTGGTCGGACAGGTAGACGCCGTCGTAGCCCAGACGGTCGGCGGCGAGCGTCAGCGCCCGTACGTCCTCGAGGGGGAGGAACTGGACTGCTTGGTGGAAGCGCATGGGCCTCGGCTTTCGGAGGAGGTCGGAGGGACGCAGCCGCCACGACGGGCGTGCGACCCTGGACGGCGGCGGACGGGAGGAGCGGTCAGCCCACCGGGGCCGACGGTGCGAAGGCCACGGGGATGTGCTTGACCCCGTTGATGAAGTTGGACCGGAGCCGCTGGACGTCGCCGTCGAGGTGGATGTCGGGCATCCGGTCGAGCAGGCGGTCGAACATCACCCGGATCTCCATGCGGGCCAGGTTGGCACCCAGGCAGAAGTGGGGTCCGCCGCCGCCGAAGGCCATGTGGTTGTTGGGGGTGCGGCCGATGTCGAACCGGTCTGGATCGGCGAAGGCCGTCTCGTCCCGGTTTGCCGAGATGTGCCAGAACACGACCTTGTCACCGGCGGTGATGGTCTGGTCGCCCAGCACCACGTCGGCACTGGCCTGGCGGCGGAAGTGCATCACCGGGGACACGAAGCGGAGCATCTCCTCCACGGCGTCGGGCAGCAGGGACCGGTCGGCCTGCAGGCGCGCCCACTGGTCGGGGTGGTCGAAGAAGGCCACCATCGCCCCCGAGATGAGGTTCCGGGTCGTCTCGTTGCCCGCCACGGCCAGCAACATGAAGAAGAGGTCCAGCTCGAGCTGACTCAGGCTGTCGCCGTCCATCTCCGCCCCGGTCAGCACGCTCAGCAGGTCGGCGTGGGGATCGAGCCGCTTCTGCTCGCAGAGCTGGTCGGCATAGGCGAACAGCTCCATGGCCGCCTGGCCCGCCGCCTCGGCGGACACCTGGTACTCGGGGTCGTCGGCACCGATCATCCGGTTGGACCAGTCGAACACGAGGTGTCGGTCCTCCTGCGGGACCCCGACCAGGTCGGCGATCACCTGGAGCGGGAGCTCGGCCGAGATCTGCTCGACGAAGTCGGCGGTGCACTGCTCGCACACGCCGTCGAGGATGGCGTCGGTGGCGCTGGCCACCTTGGCCTCGAGGTCCCGGATCATCCGCGGGGTGAAGCCCTTGTTGACCAGTCGTCGGTAGCGGGTGTGCAGCGGCGGGTCCATATTGACCATCATCATCCGCTGCTGCTCCAGGAGGTCCTCGTCGAAGTCCTTGAAGAGCGAGGTCCGGCGGGACGAGGAGAAGTGCTCGTAGTCGCGGTTGACCCCGACGCAGTCGTCGAACCGGGTGACCGCCCAGAACCCTCCGCCGTCGCTCTCGGGGTCGGGGTGCCAGAAGACCGGTGCCTCGCGGCGGAGCTGGGCGAACCAGTCGTAGGGCACGCCGGCGACGAAGTTCCCCGGGTCGCAGAGGTCGATGTCGGCCAGATCCATGTGGTATCCCCCTGGGTGGAACGTCCGTCCGCCCGTACCGACGCCGGTCCGCTGTGGCCGGGGCGACTGCCCGGGCGGCAGTGACGTTTCTAGAACGTGTATCAGTTAGCATAGGACAGCCGTACCCGGGCCTCCAACGGAAGGGGGTCCGGTGGCACGCCGAACGACGGCCCGGACGAGCCGGTCGCGGGGGAGGCACGGGGCGGGGACGCTACCGTGGCCGACCCTCCCGCATCCGAGCACGCACGGCGCCGCGCGGGCGGCGACACCGACCGGACGTCGACCCACGATCCGGGCACGCACCTGAGCCGACCGCGACCGCACCGGGCGCCGAGTGGAGGGAACCCACACCATGCACCTCGAAGAGACGCCGGAACAGCTGAACCTGCGAGCGGAGCTCCGGGCCTACTTCGCCGAGCTGCTCACTCCCGAGGTGCGCCACGCCCTCGACTTCGAGCCCGAAGGGGGCGAAACCTTCCGCACGGTCGTCCGCCGGATGGGGACCGACGGGTGGCTGGGCATCGGGTGGCCCGTCGAGTACGGCGGCCAGGGCCGTCCCGCGACCGACCAGTTCATCTTCTTCACCGAGGTCCAGCGGGCCCGGGCGCCGTTCCCCTTCGTGACGCTGTCCACCGTCGGCCCGATGCTCATCACCCACGGGACCGAGCAGCAGAAGAAGTTCTTCCTGTCGGGCATCCTGGCCGGTGAGATCAACTGCGCCATCGGCTACACCGAGCCCGGTTCCGGCACCGACCTGGCCTCCCTGCGCACCCGCGCGCTGCTCGACGGCGACGAGTGGGTGGTGAACGGGAGCAAGATCTACACCAGTGGCGCCGACCAGGCCGACTACATCTGGCTCGCCTGCCGGACGGACCCCGATGCCCCCAAGCACAAGGGCATCTCCATCCTGCTGGTGCCCACCGCGTCACCGGGCTTCTCGTGCACGCCGATCGTGACGGTGGGTGGGGTGGCCACCACGGCCTCGTACTACGACGACGTCCGCGTGCCGAGGGACGCGCTGGTCGGCGACCTCCACGGGGGGTGGCGGCTCATCACCGGGCAGCTCAACCACGAGCGGGTGGGACTGGCCGCGGTCAGCGCCCTCGCCTTCCGGTTGTGGGACGAGACCGCGGCGTGGGTGGCCGAACAGGGACTGGTCGACGTCGGTTGGATCCAGGCCGACCTGGCCCACACCTACGCGTTGCTCGAGGCGCAGAAGCTGCTGACCTGGCGGATGACGGCGGCGGTGGCCACCGACACGCTCGGTGCCGCCGACTCGTCCTCGGTCAAGGTGTTCGGAACCGAGTCCACGGTCGAGATCTACCACAAGCTCCTCGGGATCGTGGGGTCCGCCGGCTATCTCAGCCCCGGGTCGCCCGGTGCGGTGCTCCACGGCGATCTCGAACGGGCGGGGCGCCAGGCCCAGATCAACACGTTCGGTGGCGGGGTCAACGAGATCCAGCGGGAGATCCTGGCGACGGCCGGCCTCGGCATGAAGCGGAGTGCGCGATGACCGACGTCCCCACGTTCGACGACCGCCTGCAGGCATTCGTGGGTCAGGTCTCCGGGCCGGCCACCCGCGGGTCCCATCCGGTAAACGAGCCGATGATCGAGCACTGGGTGGAGGCGATGGGCGACTTCAACCCGGTCTATGTCGACGCCGCTGCCGCCCGTGCCGCGGGGTTTGCCGGCGTCGTCGCCCCGCCGACCATGCTCCAGGCCTGGGTCATGCGCGGATTGCGGGCCACCCTCGACGCCGACGCCGCCCGCGACGCCGGCCGGGAGTCGGCCGAGACGCCCAACGACCAGGTGACGGCCCTGCTCAACGGGGCGGGATTCACCTCGGTCGTCGCCACCAACTGCGACCAGCACTACGAGCGTCCGTTGGTACCCGGTGACCACCTCGAGATGACATCGGTGATCGACTCGATCTCGGGCGAGAAGCGGACGGGGCTCGGAGTCGGCCACTTCGTCACCAACCGGACCGAGTACCGGGACCAGGACGGCGAGCTGGTGGCCACCATGCGGTTCCGGATCCTCAAGTTCAAGCCGGGTACCGGTACCGCGTCCGCGACGTCCGCCGACAAGACGGCCGGGACCGCGCCCGATCCCGGTGCCGCCGGCGAGGGATCACCGCCCCGTCCGCTGCGTCCGCGTCCCGCGCTGACCCAGGACAACTCGTTCTTCTTCGAGGGGGCGAAGCAGCACATGCTGCTGATCCAGAAGTGCTCCGCGTGCGGCGCCCTGCGCCACCCGCCCCGTCCGTCGTGCGCCCACTGTCGCAGCTTCGAGTGGGAGCCCTTCGAAGCGTCGGGCCGGGGGACGATCTTCAGTTTCGTGGTCAACCACTACCCGCAGGTCCCGGCGTTCGACTATCCGCTGGTGGTCGCCTTGATCGAACTCGAGGAGGGGACCCGCCTGGTCGCCAACGTGTCGGGCATCACCCCTGATACCGCCGCCATCGGGACGGCCGTCGAGGTCGGCTTCGAGGACTTCGACGACGACCTGTCCCTCCCGGTGTTCCATCCGGCCGCCACCGCCACCGCCACCGCCGCCACCACCGCAGACACCACGGCAACCGCCGCAACCACGACCACTGCAGACGAGACGAGGACGAACTGATGGACTTCACCTTCGACGACGACCAGAACGCGGTCCGCGAGGCGGCGGTGGGCCTGCTCTCCGGCCTGGTCGACCCTGACCGCGTCCATGAGGTCGAGGCCACCGAGGACCGCGTCGACCGTGCGCTCTGGGCCGAACTGTCCAAGGCCGACCTGCTGGGCCTCGCCGTCCCGACCGCCGACGGCGGGGCCGGTTACGGCATGGTGGAGCTCTGCCTGCTGCTGGAGGCGCAGGGTGCGGTGGTCGCACCGGTGCCCCTGTGGGCCACCCTGGTGCTGGGCGCCCTCCCCGTCGCGCGGTTCGGGTCTGACCAGCTTCGGGCGGCATTGCTGCCGGGGGTCACGGCCGGAGCCACGATCCTGTCGGCCGCGCTGGCCGACGTGGCCGACGACATCGCCGTGGGTGGACCCGGTCGCCCCACGGTGGGCGCCGAGACCGGCGACGGCGGCAGCCTGACCGTGTCGGGGACGGCCCACGCCGTCCCCTACGCCCACGTGGCGGACCGGGTGCTGCTGCCGGTGGCCACGCCCGGGGGTACCGTCGTGGTGGCCGTCGACCCGCACGACCCCGGGGTGACGGTCGAGCGGGCGCTCACCACCAACCGGGAGGTCCATCCCCATCTCCATCTCGACTCGGTCGTGGTCGGTCCCGACGACGTGCTGGCGGGCGGCGACGCCTCCCGGGGTGACGAGGTCGTGGCCTGGATGCTGGAGCGGGCGTGGACCGGGCTCTGCGCCCTGCAGGTCGGGATCACCGAGGCGGCCGTGCGCCAGACCGCCGAGTACCTCAACGGGCGCGAGCAGTTCGGTGTGCCGCTGGCCACGTTCCAGGCCACCAAGATGCGGGCCGCCGACGCCGCCATCGACACCGAGGCCATCCGTGTGACCACATGGCAGGCGGCGTGGCGACTCGACCACGGACTGGATGCATCCCGTTCGGTCAACGTGGCCGCCTGGTTCGCGTCGGAGTCGGGCCAGCGGGTGGTGTTCGCCACCCAGCACCTCCACGGGGGGATGGGTGCCGACGTCTCCTATCCGATCCACCGCTACTTCCTGTGGGGCAAGCAGATCGAGCTGTTGCTCGGGTCACCGAGCGCCCAGCTGGCCCGCCTGGGCCGCCAGGTGGCCGCGGACCTGCCTGCGCCCGGGGCCCGTGCCCAGGCGGTGCCGGCATGAGCGACGCCGTCATCGCCCGTACGTTCCGACCGACCACCCGCACCCTGGACGAGGTGACCGTGGGGGAGGACCTCCCGTCACTCGAGGTCCCCCTGACCCGGACGCTCATCGTCTCCACCGCCCTGGCGTCCCGCGACTACCAGGACGTCCATCACGACTCCGTGCTCGCCGTCGAGCGCGGTTCCAAGGACATCTTCATGAACATCCTCTCCACCAACGGACTGGTCGGCCGCTTCGTCACCGACTGGGCCGGCCCGGGTGCGATCCTCACCGACGTGAACATCCGGCTCGGGGCACCCAACTACCCCGACGACACGATGACGCTCACCGGAACGGTCACGGCCAAGGACGCGGCCGACGACGGGGGGAGGGGTGCGGTCGAGGTCTCCGTGCTCGGCGCCAACGGACTGGGCGACCACGTGACCGGCACCGTACGATTGCTGCTACCCGTCGGAGGTGCCCGATGAGCGGGACCGCGCACGCCTTCGTCGGGACCACCGCCGTCGCCGGGA
>JAKAZC010000359.1 GCA_021826655.1 Actinomycetes bacterium
AGGTTCAGTCGGCGCAGGCTGTCCGGCGGTCACGCACGGGGTGACCCTGAGTTCGCTGGAGGTGGCACCAGCAACCGCTCCGTCCCCCCTTGCCGTGGGAGCCACCGCGTCGCTCAGCCTGACCTTGGCCGACACCTCCGTGCCGACCGCGTTGGTCGGCGCCGATGTCATCGCCGACGTCTCGATCACCGTGGAGGCCGGCAGCTGGACGGCGCAGGCGGAAAGTACCGGGAGCCAGACCCAGCTGTGAAGAGGAAAGGTGCCCACGCCCAGGGGAGAGAGGCCCGGTCGGCGCCCAAGGCCGTCCTCGCCACCTTGATGGCATCGCTGCTCGCTCCTCTGCTCGCGGGTGGCGCCTGGCTGGCTGCATCCGGGTGGCGCCTGACAGTTGTCTCGACCCCTTCCATGAGCCCTGCGGTCCCGGTCGGCGCCCTCGTCGTCACCCGACCGGCTCGATCGCCAGTTCGCCCTGGACAGGTGATCGTGTTCCACCCTCCGGGCGACGACCACACCTACGTGCACCGCGTCGTCGCGGTGGAACGTGGTCCCGCCTACCGGACGAGGGGGGACAACGACCCTCGGTCCGATCCGTGGACGGTCCCTGCGGACCACGTGGTCGGCCAGGACTTTCTGGTCCTTCCCGATGTCGGCTGGCTCGTGCAGGCCGGGGGAATCCTGGCGGCCGCGACGGCCATTGCCGTGATCGTCGGGAGCCTGCTCCCGCGCCTGCGGCGCTGGGCCTACCTCGACGCGGCCAGCGGCGCCCTGCTCGCCGTCTCGATTCGCGTCCACCCATTTGTGCGCTGGCAGTTGGTGAGCCTCACCCACACCGCCGAACGATCGCGGGCCTGGCTCTTCGACACGGGCATCCTCCCCATCCAGGTACGCGAGGGGATCGGCAGAGCGGTCACCGTGGCCCCGGGGCGTGCCGCCACAATCGTCGGACCGCGCAGTTCCTCGGTGCCCGTGTCCGCCCACGTATTCCTGACCTCCTGGGAGTGGGCCCTGATCTGCCTGATCTGCATCTCTCCGCTCGTCGTCGCGGCAACCGTCGCCTGGTGGCGTGGGGGCCCTCCGCCCCGTTGCCGTCGCTCGAACCTGGCAGCGGCCTCGTGGACGAGCGGATAGCCAGCCGCGGATCCGGCCACAGCCGACGGCTCGCTGCGCCCTCACGCCGATCGTGGCCTACCTGGTTTCTCCCGCCGTCTCAAGAGGGCGAGCGCCCGGAGAGGGCGAGGAGCCGTGCCTGGGCGTCGGCACCAGGCGGGGCCGGGACCTCGTGGCCGTACCGGCCCGGCCCGCGCGCCTCGGCGGTGACCATGGCCATGGCGCGGGTGGCCGCCGCGACGAGGTCGTCGGGCAGGCGCTCGTCACCACCGACGGCGCGCGCCAGGTCCCACGTGTGAATGACGAGGTCTCGCATCAGGCCGTCGACCAGGACGACCGGCGGCACGCGGTTCCCCCCCACGACGAGGGTCTCGGCGAGGGCCGCCTGGCCGACGGTGGCCGGCGCGGCGCGGCGCTCCTGGTCCCACACCTCGAGCAGATCGCCCTCGACGGGCTGGCCGGCGGCCGCGAGGAAGTCACCACCCTCGACGGCGGCCCGCAGGCCCCGCAGGTTCCTCACCAGGTGGTCGAGCACATCACGCGCCGCCCAACCCTCGCACGGTGAGGGCTTCGACCACGAGTCGGGAGCGGTGCCGGCCACCCGACTGTCGAACAGGTCGACGGCCTCACAAAAGGCATCCGACGAACCCTCGGGAAGCGGCACCGACCGAGCGTACCGACGCCGCCGGCGGACGAGCAAGCGTGCGGACCGCAACGATCAGGGCCGCCGCGGGCCCGGCACCGCGAGACAGTGGGGCGCCACCAGGCCGTGAGGAAGCGGGACGGGGACATCCAGCCAGCCGTCGGGCGCGCCGCCGGTCAGGATCGGCCGATGACCCGTCGGTCGGCCAGGTCGGCCAGCTGATCGGCCGTGAAACCGAGCTCGCTCAGGACGAGGTCGGTCTGCTGGCCCGTGGTGACGCCGGGCCCGGCCCGGGTAGCCGAACGCGAGAAGGACACCAGCGCCGTGAGCCGAGGGTGCTCGCCGAAGACCGGATGCTCGACCTCCGCGGTCATCCCGAGCCGGTGGGCCAGGCCTCCGGGCGCCATGAGCACGTCGTGCGACGCCCCGAACACCACCTCGACGCACGCCACGTCGCCTGCCGTCAGGTGGCGCTCCCATTCCGAGGCCGGACGGGAGCGGAAGGCGCGGGCGAGCCGCTCGGCCAAGCGGGCGGGGTACCGGGCCCGATCGTCCGGCGTGCCGAACTCCGGGTCGTCGAGTCCCGCGTCGGGGGGCATGGCGGCCACGAGGGCGTCCCACTCCCGGTCGCTCGGAGCGGCCAGGAAGACCCACCCTTCGGCCGTCTCGTACAGCCGGTAAAGGGGCCCGAGCCCGAAGAGCTCAGGGTCGGCGGTGGGTGCGGCCGGCCGGCCCTCGTACTCGACCATGTCCTCCGAAAGGACCTGGGCCATGGTGGTCAGCATGGTGGTGACCACCCCCTGGGCGCCGGCCCCCCGTCGGCGGGCGAGCAGCCCGAGGGCGAGGCCGCAGGCGACGCCGAGCGACGAGAACCCGTCGGAGTGCCCGCCGGTGAGATTGGCCGCCCCCATGCGGATGGCGCCCTTCTTGACCTCGTCGACGGTGAGGTCGGGTCGCTCCGGGACCGCCGAACCGATGTTTCGGCGTGCCATGCCCGAGCCGGCACCGATGGTCGGGGCGTAGGCCGGTCGGTGCCCGTAAGGGCCGCCGGTGCCGAACCCGGGAGCCTCGTGGTAGACGACGCCGGGGTTGACGGTCCGCACCGACGCCTCATCCAATCCCAGGCGGGCTGCCACGCCGGCCCGGAAGCTCTGCAGCACCAGATCGGCGCCGACCAGGATCCGGCGGACGATGTCGAGACCCTCGGCCGTGGTGACGTCGACGGCGACGCTCTCCTTCCCCTGAGTCACCTTGACCCCGCCG
>JAKAZC010000360.1 GCA_021826655.1 Actinomycetes bacterium
GAACAGGGCCCCCCAGGCCTCGAGCTCGTGCACGCGGGCCGGCGCCTCCTGGGCGTGGAGCTGGGCCATGCGCCAGTTGTTGAGCATCTTCCCGCCGCGCATCGTGTCGCGGAAGTGCACCTGCCAGTTGTCCTCGGGGTAGACGTTGCCCATCGCGGCGGCGACGCCCCCCTCGGCCATCACGGTGTGCGCCTTCCCGAGCAGGGACTTGCACACCAGGGCGGTGCGCATGCCCCGCTGCTTGGCCTCGATGGCGGCCCGGAGGCCCGCGCCGCCGGCACCGATGACGATCACGTCGTACTCGTGGGACTCGTACTCGGCCATGTGGTTTCCTGTCACTCCTCTTCTTGCCCGTGCCGTCCTGCTCCACCCCGGTCATCGGGGCCGGAGGATCGAGATCGGACGATCCTGAGATCCTGAGATCTAAAACAGCTTCGGGTCGTGGAACACGCCGCCGGCGACCAACCGGACGTACAGATCGGTGAGTGCCACGAAGATCAGGCTGGCCCAGGCGAACTTCATGTGGATGGCGTTCAGGGGGGTCACCAACTTCCACAGCCGGTAGCGGACCGGGTGCTTCGCGAAGCTCTTCACCTGGCCCCCGCAGAGGTGGCGGCAGGAGTGGCACGACAGGCTGTAGGACCAGAGCAAGACGGCGTTCACGCAGAGCACGACCGTCCCGAGGGTCACGCCGATGCCCAGGCCGGGCTGGCGGAACGCCATCACCGCGTCGATCGTGAGGATCACGTTGAAGACGAGCCCGATGTAGAAGAACCAGCGGTGGACGTTCTGGATGATGAGGGGGAAACGGCTCTCCCCCGAGTAGCTGGTGTGCGCGTCGGCCACCGCGCAGTTCGGCGGGGAGAGCCAGATCGAGCGGTAGTAGGCCCTCCGGTAGTAGTAGCAGGTGAGGCGGAACCCGAGGGGGAAGATGAGGATCAGGAGGGCCGGCGAGATCTCCCACCAGGTGATGTAGAAGCTCGGGTGGCTCCCCGGGACGCAGCTCGCGACCAGGCAGGGCGAGTAGAAGGGCGAGATCAGGTCGCGGTGGGCGCTGGCGCCGACGTAGTAGTTCTTGTTGGCGAAGGCGGCGTAGGTGGCGTACGCCACGAAGGCGATCAGGACCGAGGCGGTGACGGCCGGCTGCGTCCACCACCGGTCCTGGCGGAGGGTCGGCTTGTCGGGCCCGCCCCTGGTGCCACCGATCTGGACGGGAGTGACCGTTGCGTTCTCGACCGTCGTCACGTTGCCGCTCCCGTCACGTTCCCTCTCCCTCCCCGCACCCGGCGTCGGGCCGTTCCCCGTTCCGGTGCGGGCTCGCCGCGCCGCGCCGGGCGACGCGGGCCAGCCAGCTCACGCTCTCCCGTCCCAGGTCCTCGGGGGGCCGGGTGCGGGCGGCTCTCATCATTCCAGACCGGAGGCGTCGCGGTACAACTCAGCGCGTAGGCTGGCCCACATGGCCGCTCCCCACTCCCACGCACCGAGCCCCCCCAGCGACCTTCCGCGCACGCTGGGCGAATTGCGGGAGTCGGGGTGGGCCTCCGTCCCCGTCTCGGACGAGCTGCGCCGGAACGCCTCGACCCGGATCGCCGGCGGTGAGCCCCTCATCTCGGGTGTCCTCGGCTTCGAGGACACGGTGGTCCCCCAGCTCGAGAACGCCCTGATGGCGGGCCACGACGTGATCCTCCTGGGCGAGCGGGGCCAGGCGAAGACCAGGATCATCCGGTCGCTGGTGGAGCTGCTCGACGAGTGGTTGCCCGTCGTGGCCGGATCGGAGATCAACGACGACCCGACCCGGCCCACCTCGCTGTTCGCCCGCCTCCGGGTGGCCGAGGAGGGGGAGGATACGCCGGTCGCCTGGGTGCACCGCTCGGACCGCTACGGGGAGAAGCTGGCCACGCCCGACACCTCCATCGCCGACCTGATCGGCGAGGTGGACCCGATCAAGATCGCCGAGGGCCGGTACCTCTCCGACGAGCAGGCGTTGCACTACGGCCTGGTGCCCCGGGTCAACCGCGGGATCTTCGCCATCAACGAGCTGCCGGACCTCTCCGAGCGGATTCAGGTCGGCCTGCTGAACGTGCTGGAGGAACGGGACGTGCAGATCCGCGGGCACCGGATCCGCCTCCCGATCGACATCGTCCTGGTGGCCACCGCGAACCCCGAGGACTACACCAACCGTGGTCGGATCATCACCCCGCTGAAGGACCGGTTCGGGGCGCAGATCCGCACCCACTACCCGCCCGATGCCGCCACCGAGGCCGTCATCATGCGTGCCGAGGCCGAGCTGCCCGGCGGCGGGCTCCCGGTGTCCGTGCCCGGGTACCTCGACGAGGTCATCGCCGAGATCAGCCAGCTGGCGCGGCGCAGCCCCCACCTCAACCAGCGGAGCGGCGTGTCGGTCCGCCTCACCATCGCGAATTACGAGACCCTCGTCGCCAACGCCCAGCGCCGCGCCCTGCGCAACGGGGAGCCGGTCGCGGTCCCCAGGGTGAGCGATCTCGCCGCGCTCGTCCCCTCCACCCAGGGGAAGATCGAGGTGGAGGCGCTCGAGGAGGGCCACGAGAGCGAGGTGGTGGCCCAGCTGGTGTCCTCGGCCGTCCTGTCCGTCTTCCGCCGCCGGGTGACCCTCGACGACCCGGCGGCCGTGGTGGCGGCCTTCGACGCCGGCACGGTGGTGCACGCCGGCGACGATCTCGCGGCAGCCGACTACCTGCAGGTGCTGCACGACCTGCCGGCGCTCGAGCGACCGACCCGGGACCTGGCGGGTCCCGAGGCGGCCGAGTCCCCGGCCCTCCTGGCCAGCGCGCTCGAATTCCTGCTCGAGGGCCTGCACCTCACGAAGCGGCTCAACAAGGACGCCTCCGGGGCCCGGGCCCTCTACCGGAGCCGTCGAACGTGACGGCGCGCCAGCCCGGCGCCACGGGCGCCACGGGCGCCACGGGCGCCACTGCCGGGCCCGCGGCAGGCCCCGCCGGGCCCGCCGGGCCCGCCGGGCCCACAGCCTCCACC
>JAKAZC010000361.1 GCA_021826655.1 Actinomycetes bacterium
ACCGTGCCGAGCACCGACACCGTGCCGCGCCCCACCGCGGCCCGCGCCACGCCGGCCGGGCCGTCAGGATGGAGCAGCCGGACGAGCCCGCAGGGCGCCAGCAGGACCGGCAGGGCGACCCGCGTGCCCAGGACCGTGGTATCGAGCCGCGGCTCGAACGGCCCGCCGGCCATGCGCGGGCGAAAGGTGACCCCGGCGCAGGCCGAGGCGTTGCGCGCCATCGTCACCTCGTCGTCCGCCGCGCCCTCCACGTAGTCGTAGACCACGGCGGGCAGCCTGCGGCGCGCTGCGCGCCGGGCGTCCTCAACACTGTGGAGGCGGGTGGCAGCCCGCTCGTCGAGGGATCGGGAGAGGCGCCGGACGATCGTTGAGCGGGTTGCGGGGGCGGGTTCTTTGGGGGTCATGTCAGCTCCGGTGCACGGTGGCGGCGCCGGCCTGGTCCCGGGCCAGGACCACGAGGGTGTCGATGTTCACGTGGGGAGGGCGGGTGACGGCAAAGGAGACGCAGTCCGCAACGTCGTCGGCCGACAGGGGGGTCACTCCCTGGTACACGGCAGCCGCCCGATCGGTGTCCCCACGGAACCGCACCGTACTGAACTCGGTCTCCACCAGGCCGGGGTCGATCTCGGTTACCCGCACCGGCCGGCCGAGCAGCTCCAGCCGGAGCACCTTGGTCATGGCCCGCTCGGCGAACTTGGCCGCGTTGTACCCGGCGCCTCCGACGTAGGGCTCGTAGCCGGCGATCGAGCCGATGGTGACCACGTGGCCGTTGCCGCTGTCCTCCAACCGGCCGAGGAGGGTGCGGGTCATGCGCAGGGATCCCAGTACGTTCACCTGGTACATGGCCATCCAGTCGTCCTCGCTGGCCTCGGAGATGCGGTCGAGCCCAAGCGCTCCGCCCGCGTTGTTGACCAGCACGCGGCACGCCTCGAGTTTGTCGCAGAAGCGGGTCACGGATTGGGGATCGGCCACGTCGAGGGTTGACCACCGGGCGCCGATGGCACTGGCCAGCGTCCCAAGGCGGTCCTGTCGCCTCGCCCCCAGCACGACCTCGAAGCCGTCGGAGGCCAGGCGTCGAGCCGTTGCCGCCCCGATGCCGCTGCTCGCGCCCGTGACGACCGCTACTCCCAGGCTCCCGCTCATGGTCACGACGCTACGAGCCGGCCAGCCCGCTCGGGGCTCATCCCCGGCAGGGGTCGTACCAGGGCTGCTCGCCATCGGCGTTGTAAAGGGCGATCGCCAGAAGGTCCTGGTCCGTGGGCGACGCGTGGTTGGGCGGCACGCCCACCAACGATGGCAGTCCTGCCAGCAGCGCTGCCTCGTTCCACGTGGGTTGACTGAACTGGAACGCTCCCATGTACTGGCCTGTCGGGGACACCGCCTGGTAGTCGCCGCCCGACTCGGCCTGGACCACGCAGGTCAAGAATGCATTCAGCACCGGCGTGCCTCCGCTTCCCCCGCCGGTCACCCCACCCCCCCCGCTGGCCGTCGATGCCTGGCCGCCTGCCGAGCCGCCCTGGCCGCCGCTCGGCGCAGGGGCAGCTTGGGCCTGGGCCTGGGCCTGGGCCTGGGCCAGCGCCGCGGCTTGCTGCTGGGCCTGCTGCGCTTGAATGGCGGCCGCCAGCTGACCGGTGACCTGGCCCTGCTGCTGTCGGAGGTTGGACTGCGTGCTCTCCGCGTTCGCGAGCGCAGCGGCGGCTTGTGCCTGGGCCTGCTGAGCAGCCGCCTGCACACGCTGCTGTGTCGCCTGCTCCTGGCGCAACGCCTGCCTATCCGTCTGCAGGCGGTCCACCGTGGCGTTCAGGTTGCCGGTCATCACCTGGTCGTAGAGCAGGGTGGCGCTCTGCGATGTCTGCGCGGCGAACAACGAGGCCGTTCCCGCAGCGGTTCCACCCGAGACGTACGCCTTGACGGCCGCTGTGCGAAGGTCCGCCATGTCGGTGGCGATCCGGTGGCGCGTCGCCTGCACACGGCTCTCGGTGGCCACCAGGGCTGCATGATCGGTGGCGACCGTGGCCGTCGCCGCGACCTGCTGCTGCTGGTAGCTCGAGATCTGGAGCTGCTCGAGCAGCATCTGCTGCGCCAGCTGGGTCGCCTCGGTTTGCAGGGTCCCGACGCTGTTCGCGCTTGCTGGCGCGGCGGGGCCGAGCAGCGTTGCGCCGAACATCGCTGCGACACCGAGGCAGCACATCATGCGCACGCAGGCCGACCCCATGCGCACTCCGACGCGCCGCCCCGCGTCAGAACCGGCCGTGGAGGCACTCCAGACGACGGTCACGGGGACCCTTGTCTATCGAGGACGACCGTCCGCGTCAAATGGAGTCCCGGCCACAATTGCACCGATCCGCGGGTCCACCCATGCCGGCCGGCGCGCCGCGGCAGGCAGACTGGGTGCATGGCGCGCCACCGTCGACCGCACCGGCCGCTGACCCTGGACGCCTCACACTGGCGGGCGGACGGGCAGCCCAAGGTCCGGTTCACGTCGCGTGCGGAAGCCCTTTCCGCGTCCTACGAACGGGAACGGGAGGCGGGCTCGGAGCTGGGCGTCTACCAGTGCGCCTTCTGCCACGGGTGGCACATGGGCCGGCGCTCGGGGCGCCGGGACGGCCCTGGTGAGGGCTGAGCCGGTGGCGCCGTCCCGCGTCGCTTGCCGACGCGGGTCGGCCTTCCGCCAAACCGGCGTCGAGCTTGCACCCGGTGTCGAGCTTGCTCCCGGCGTCGAGCCGTGCGGCGATGGCTCCACATAGACGTACTTGCCGCCACGCAGCCACGATGCTGCTGCGGCGACCAGGCAGGCGACGAGCGCGAAGTCGAACGCCTCGTGGAGGCCGTTCCTGAAGGGCGTGATGATGAGATGGGGGAAGAACGAGCGTCCCGTCAGCGCGTGGACGCTCGACGAGGGGAGGTGCGACAACACGCCCGAGCCGAGGAGGAGCTGGATCGGGCTGTAGCCGAGGAACGCGGCAAAGAGAATCGAGACCGGGGGAAGGCGGCCCACGGCCTGC
>JAKAZC010000362.1 GCA_021826655.1 Actinomycetes bacterium
CCACGGCTCGGTCCATGCCGGCGACACGCTGGAACGGACCGTGGCCGAGGCCATCGTGTTCGAGCTGTGCTGCGGCTACCAGCTGGCCGCCATGGCGGTCGGCGGCAAGCCGCTCGACGAGGAGACGGCGCGTACCTACCGCCGGGCCTACCTGAAGAACGAGTTCCGGGAGCTGATCTGGGAAGCCAACTTCCGGCGCATCCGCCGGTCCGACCCCGACCTGTTCGAAGCGGTCGGGCTCTGACGACCCCGGTGGGCACCTACGAGCTCCGGCCGCTGCCCGAGCAGCTGGCCGCGCTGCTCGCCGGTGAGCGCCCCGACGCACTGGACCTCGTCGCCCGGGAGCACGCCTCGTGGCACGAGCTCCACGACCGTCTGATCGCCATCATCGTCGCCTTCCTCGACGACGCCGTCGAGCGGGGCGAGGAGCTGGGTCCGCTGCTCGAGCGGGTCGTGGGCCGGTCCTCGGTAGGTGTCGACGCACTGGTGGGCCAGGTCCCGGCACCTGAAGCGGTGGCGACCCTGCTGCGCGCCCACCACTCGGTCGGCACCGGTGCCGACGAGCCGGACGGCACCGCCGTCTTCGACCATGCGTGCGGCACCGGGCTGGCCTGGTGGCGCGCCAATCCGGACGCGCCGACCGTGGCGGACGGCGAGGTGGCCGGCGTGCCGGGGGGCGTGCCGCGCTACTGCGCCCGCTGCATCACGACCATCGACTCGTTCTCCGGTGGCCGGTGGCGGGTCCGGCCCCCGGCCGGCCCGGCCGGCACGTGCCGCTGGGAGGTGGACCGGGCCGGTCCTTCCCCGGCCGGAACCCGGCGGGCGGGGCGGGCGGGGACGGCGTGGTGGCTACGCGTTCGTGGTCCCCAGCCCGAGACCGCCGTCGACGACCAGCACCGAGCCGGTCGTCCACTCCGCACGGGCCAGGTACTCGATGCCCTCGGCGATCTCCTCGGGCGTGCCGGGCCGCCCCAGCGCATGGGCGGGCCCGAGCGCTTCGAGACGCTCCTTCGCGGCGGTGTCGTCGAACAGCCCGGCCCGCTGGTTCAGCTCGCTGAACACGCCGCCGGGGCGGATGCAGCTGACCCGCACGCCCTTCGGGCCGAGCTCGGCGGCCAGCACCCCGGTGGCCGCTTCGAGCGCGCCCTTGGTCGCCGCGTAGGGCGACGCGCCGGGGAACGCCCGCTTGATGTGGACCGAGCCGAAGAAGATGACGCAGCCCCTGCTGGCCACCAGGTACGGCAGCGCTTCGCCGGTGAGCATCATGGCGCCGACCACGTTGCTGTGGAACGTCTCGAGCAGGCGGGCCTCGTCCAGGGCGTCGATGTCGCCGCGGTACATGTTCGCCGCCGCGTTCACAAGGACCTCGATGCCGTCCCCATGGGCCGCCGCCGTCTCGATGATCCGGGTCCGGTCGCTGGCCACGGTGACGTCGGCGACCACCCACGCGCACCGCTCGCCCAGCTCGTCCGCCAGCGCCCGCACCCGGTCCTCCCGGCGGCCGCAGACGGTCACCCGGGCACCGCCGGCCACCAGGTGCCGGGCCGTGCCCGCCCCGATGCCCGTGCCGCCGCCGGTGATGACCACCGACATCCCTTCCAGGTCACGCATGGTCGTCCTCGATTCGTCCGTCTCGTAGGTGGTGAGGGTCATGCAGTTGGTGCCGACGGCCGACCCTGTCCCTGCCGCCGGTCGGGCGGTCGGTGGGCGTGCTCAGCACTCCTGGCTCGTCGATCGCCACCCTCACTGTGCCGTGTAGCCGCCGTCGACAGCGAACATGGCGCCGGTCACGTACCCGGAAGCGTCGGACAGCAGGAACGCGGCCATGGCCGCGATGTCGGTGGGCTCGCCCGGCCGTCCCAGGGGGATCCGGTCGGCGAACCACGCCTGCTGGTCCGCATCGGCGAGCCGCTCGGCCGTCATCGGGGTCCGGATCAACCCGGGGACGATGCCGTTCACCCGAACGCCGATCGGTGCCAGCTCGACGGCGGCCGCCCGTGTCATCGCCGCCACCGCGCCCTTCGCCGCCACGTAGTGGATCTGCCCGGCCACCGCGTGGGTGGCCACCGTGGAAGCGATGGTCACCACCGCTGCCGGCCTGCCGTCCTGCCGGCACCGGCGCCCCAGGCCCCGGAGCCCCAGGAACAGCCCACGGACGTGGATGTCGACGGTGCGATCGAACTCGTCGGCATCGAGGTCGAGGAGCGGCGTCCGGATGCGGATGCCCGCGCAGTTGACCAGGCCGTCGATGGGCCAGTGGGCGTCGAGCAGGTCCTCCCACCCCTGCTCGTCGGTCACGTCGAGCGGGGCGATGCCGTCACCGGGTCGCACGTCGGCCCGCACGACCTGCCAGCCGTCGCGCTCGAGGCGCTCGGCGGTCGCCGCCCCGATGCCCGAGCCGCCTCCGGTGACGAGGGCTCGCTGGTCCATGGTCTCCTCCCCGATCGCGGGCACACCCGTCGGTGCGGCCGGTATGCCGGCCCGGACCGACGTTGCCGGCTGGTCGACCCACGGAACCTAGCACGCAGCCACGCCGGGCACTCGCAAGTAGTTAAGCAACTGACTACGCTACGGGGGCAACAGCGGCATCGCTCGAGGTGCTGTGTGTCGGGCCCGATGGGGCTCGTGGGGAGGGACAATGCAGGATCCACGACGCCGCGCCGCGGAGTCCGGGTGCGAAGTGATCGTGCTCGGGACCGGGCCCGGCGGTATGGCTGCGACAGCGGCTGCTGTCCACGCCGGAGCCACGGTCACGGTGGTCGAGCCCGAGCAGCGCATCGGTGGCAACGCCATCTACTCGACGGGCTACCTGGCCTTCGTCCGCTCGGCCGCCCAGGAGCAGCAGGGCATCCACGACAGCGAGGATGCGTTCGTCGACGACGCGTTGCGCATGGCCGAACTGGCTGGTGAGGACTACGGCATCCTGTGCGACGAGAGCCTGGTCCGGCTGTTCGCACGGGAGTCGGCGGCGACCTACCGACAGCTGCTGCAGGAAAG
>JAKAZC010000363.1 GCA_021826655.1 Actinomycetes bacterium
AGCGCCACGTGGGCGAACTCATCGGGAGCGAAGTCGGCGCCGAGCTCCCGGTTCAGCACGTGGAGGACGTTCCTGTTGAACGCGGCGGTCACGCCGGCGGCGTCGTCGTAGGCGGCCACCAGCCGTGCCGGGTCCTTGACCAGGTCCGTGCCCAGCAGGAGGCAGTCCCCCGGGTCCATGGCGCAGTCCAGCTCGGCGAGGAAGCGGCGCCGCTCGGCGGGATCGAGGTTGCCGATGGTGCCACCCAGGAACGCGAACATCCGCCGCCCCTCCCGCGGCAGGAGGCCGAGATGGCGGTGGAAGTCCCCGACCGCGGCCCGGACCTCCAGGGCGGGATGCTCGGTCACCAGCGCCTCGGCCGCCTCCACGAGCACCTCCTCGCTGACGTCGAGGGGGACGAACCGCTCCAGGGTGCCGTTGGCACCCATGGCGTCGAGCAGGATCCGCGACTTGTCGCACGTGCCCGCGCCCAGCTCCACCAGGGTGTCGGCCTTCGCCAGCTGGGCGATCTCGTCCGCGTGGTGGTCCAGGATCCACCGTTCTGCGCGGGTCGGGTAGTACTCCTCGAGCCGGGTGATCTGGTCGAACAGCCGGCTCCCCCGCTCGTCGTAGAAGTAGACGGGCGGCAGGCACTTCGGGGAGGTGGTCAGGCCGTCGCGCACGTCCCGTTCCATGGTGGCGCGCAGGTCGGCCGGCGTCAGATGGACCTCCACCGTGCTTCGCACATCGGGATTGGTCGGAATGGGGGACCTCCTGTCAGGTGTTGGCCGCGCTCGCATGTTCGGTTGCATGTCCGGTTCTGGTTCGGCGCCGCCACCGGGCGCGTATGGGTTCAGGCGGCAGGGGGTGGTCCGGTCGTCATGCGTCGCGGGCCAGCCGGACACCGGAGAAGGCCCATCGTGCCGAGGCGGGGAAGAAGTTCCGGTAGGTGGTGCGGGCGTGGCCGGCCGGTGTGGCGCAGCTGCCCCCGCGGAGCACGTACTGGTTGACCATGAACTTCCCGTTGTACTCGCCGACCGCTCCTGCGGCCGCCGTGAACCCGGGGTAGGGGGCGTACGAGCTCGACGTCCACTGCCACACCCCGCCGCCCGGGCGGTCGGGGCGTGCCGGCCGGGGGTGGAGGCGATCGAGGTGCAGATGGTCGGCGGCGGGGTCGCCGTCGCGGGTGGCCGCCTCCCACTCGAACTCGGTGGGCAGCCGGTAGCCGGCCCACCGGGCGAAGGCGTCGGCCTCGAAGTAACTGACGTGGCACACGGGCTCGGACGGCGCCACGGGGCGCGGTCCGCCGAGGGTGAAGACGTGCCAGCCTCCACGGCCCCTCCCCGGGGAGCCGGCATGGTCGTGGTGGGCGTGGCCTGCTGCGAGCTCGTCCTCCCGGAACCAGTACAGGGGAGCGTCCCAGCCGGACGACTCCACGGTGGCCCACCCCTCCGACAGCCACAGCTCGGGACGCCCGTAGCCGCCGTCGTCCATGAACTCGAGCCACGCACCGCAGGTGACCGGCTGGTCGGCCAACTCGAAGGGACGGAGCAGGACCTGGTGCCGGGGGAGCTCGTTGTCGAAGGAGAAGCCGTCGCCGTCGTACCCGATGTCGACGACGCCGCCGGGGTGGCTCAGCCACGACGGGCTCCCGGGCGCTCCCGGCGCTGACCGGGCGGATGCACTGCCGCCGTCGACGCCCTCCTCGTCAGCGAGTGGTTCGGGAGCGACGAGCTTCGGGTCGTAGGCGGGAAGGAGGGGACTGCGCGACAGGACGTGTTTGATGTCCATGACCAGGAGCTCCTGGTGCTGCTGCTCGTGGTGGATGCCCAGCTCGACGAGGCCGGCCGCGGCGTTGTCGAGGCCGACTGCGAAGAGGGCCTCCATGGCGTCGTCGACGTGGTCCCGGTAGGCGGCGATCTCGGCGATGCCGGGGCGGGAGAGGAGCCCGCGTTCGGCCCGGGTGTGACGCGCCCCTACGGCCACGTAGTACGAGTTGAAGAGGAAGGCGTAGGCGTCGTCGAACGCCCGGTAGCCGGTGAGGCGGTCACGGAGCAGGAATGTCTCGAAGAACCACGACGTGTGGGCACGGTGCCACTTGGTGGGGCTGACGTCGGGCATGGACTGGACCGTCTGGTCCTCGGCCGAGAGTGGTGCTGCCAGGGCCTCGGTCAGGGCGCGCGTGGCGCGGTAGCGCGCCACCAACGATGAGGCAGTCTGCGTGGTCGTCACGTCCGCCATCGACGTTCCCTTCCGGCTGGCTCCCGGTGTCCAGGGTGCATGGCGATGGAACACCGTCCGCGACGACGTTAATCCCCATCGCCGCCGGGTCGTGCGCGTTCGTCGGACACGGTGGGTGACGGAGCGGCCCCCATTGGCGCGGAACAGGGCGGGTGCTACCCGCCTTTCGAGCGGTTGCCCTACGCCGGCGCCGGGCGCTGGTAGCTGCCCACGGGCGAGCGGAGCCCGACGGCGAGCCTGTTCCACCCGTTGATGGCGATGACGGCCAGGGTAAGGGCGACGATCTCGTCGGGGTCGAACTCGGCGGCGACGAGATCGTAGGGATCGTCCGGCCCTCCCGGCGATGCCATCAGCGTCAGGTACTCACACCAGGCGAGGGCGGCACGTTCGCGCTCCGAGTACACCGGCGCCTCCGTCCAGGCGGCGACGAGGTGAAGGCGCTGAGGGGCCACACCGATGGCGGCGGCGTCCTTGGTGTGCATGTCGAGGCAGTAACCGCACCGGTTCAACTGCGACGCCCGGATCTTCACGAGTTCGAGGAGCTCGGGCTCGAGGGTGCTGGCATGGACGGCTGCTTCCACGCCCAGCATCGCCTGCACAGCTCGAGGGAACACGTGGCGGTAGTCGACGCGCATTGGTGCATCCTCTCCGATCGCCCCGGGCTCCGATCCGCCCGCCGCGCCCGAGTTACCGTGAATATCTGTTGATGACTAGAATATCGAACCGATCGCGATTGGTCCCTCCGATGCGTTCCGGGTGGATGCGACGACCGCCG
>JAKAZC010000364.1 GCA_021826655.1 Actinomycetes bacterium
AGGATGGTGAGGCGGGTCGACGATGAGCCGGCGTTCACCACCAGTAGGCGGATCACCCCGGCCACCGCCACCCGGCCACTGCGGGCGCGTCCTCGCCGTGCTCCCGGGTCCACGCCCGGGCCATGGACCGGAGGTCGTCCATCTCCTGGCGGACGGCAGCGGCGGTGGTGCCGAGGCCCGGCACCCGGTCGATCACGTCCATGACCAGGTGGTAGCGGTCGAGATCGTTGAGCATCACCATGTCGAAGGGAGTGGTCGTCGTCCCCTCCTCCTTGTAGCCGCGTACGTGGAGGTCGTCGTGGTGGGCCCGGCGGTAGGTCAGCCGGTGGATGAGCCACGGGTAGCCGTGGTAGGCGAAGACGGTGGGGACGCCGGGAGGGAACAACTCGTCATACTCGACGTCCGGGAGGCCGTGGGGGTGCTCGCTCGGCGGTTGCAGGCGCATGAGGTCGACCACGTTGGCCACCCGGATGGCCAGGTCGGGAAGGCGGGTGCGCAGCAGGTCCACGGCGGCCAGCGTCTCGAGGGTGGGGACGTCGCCGGCGCAGGCGAGGATGACGTCGGGGCGCCGGCCCTGGTCGGACGAGGCGAAGGTCCACACGCCGAGGCCACGGCGGCAGTGGAGGCGGGCGGCGTCGAGGTCCAGCCACACGGGCTCGGCGTTCTTGCCGGCGACGATCACGTTCACGTGGTCGTGGCCGGTGAGGCAGTGCTCGGTCACGGCCAGCAGGCAGTTGGCGTCGGGCGGCAGGTAGACCCGGGTGACCTCCGCCTTCTTGTTGACGACGTGGTCGATGAACCCGGGGTCCTGGTGGGACAGCCCGTTGTGGTCCTGGCGCCAGACGTGCGACGAGAGCAGGTAGGTGAGGTCGGGGACCGGGGAGCGCCACGGGAGGGCCTTGGCTGAGCTGATCCACTTGGCGTACTGGTTGAACATCGAGTCGACGATGTGGATGAACGCCTCGTAGCAGTTGAAGATGCCGTGCCGGCCGGTGAGGAGGTAGCCCTCGAGCCACCCCTGGCAGCAGTGCTCGGAGAGCACCTCGACCACCCGGCCACCGGGACCGAGGTCCTCGTCGGTGGGGGCCAGGCCTTCCTCCCACTCCCGGTGGGTGACCTCGAAGAGTGCGCTCAGGCGGTTGGACGCCGTCTCGTCGGGCCCGAAGACGCGGAACCGGTCGGGGTTGGCCCGCATGACGTCGCGGAGCCAGGGGCCGAGGGTGCCGGTGGCACCTGCTGCGGTCCGGCCGGGCGCATCGAGGGCCACCGCGGCGGTGTCCAGCGGTGGCAGGTCCAGCGGCCGCGAGATCCGCCCCCCGTCGGCGAACGGCGTGGCGCCCATGCGGAGGTCACCGGCCGGAGGGTCGCCGAGCACGTCGGCGCGGGGGCGGCCGGCATCGTCGAAGAGCTCGTCGGGCCGGTAGGAGCGGAGCCACGCCTCGAGCTGGTCGAGGTGCTCGGGGTTGGTGCGCACCTCGGCCAGGGGCACCTGGTGTGCCCGCCAGGTTCCCTCGACCGGCAACCCGTCCACCACCCGTGGGCCCGTCCATCCCTTGGGAGTGCGGAGCACGATCATGGGCCAGTAGCCGTGGCGCCGCCCGCCGCTGGGGGCAGCCTTGCCGGCGCGGGCGGTGGCCTGCAGGTCGGCGATCCTGTCGAAGGCCCGGTCGAGGGCGGCGGCCAGCGCCTGGTGCACCGCGGTCGGGTCGTCCCCCTCGACGGTGATGGGGTCCCAGCCCCATCCCTGGGCCAGCGCGTCGAGGTCGTCGGGAGGGATGCGGGCGAGGAGTGTGGGGGCGGCGATCTTGTAGCCGTTCAGGTGGAGGATGGGGAGGACGGCGCCATCGGTGCGGGGGTCGAGGAACGACGGCGCGTGCCACGACGTGGCGAGCGGCCCGGTCTCCGCCTCGCCGTCCCCTACGACACAGGCGACGACCAGGTCGGGGTTGTCGAAGGCGGCACCGGTGGCGTGCAGGAGCGAGTAGCCGAGCTCGCCGCCCTCGTGGAGCGATCCGGGCACGTTCGGGGCGGCGTGGGAGGGCACGCCACCGGGGAACGAGAACTGCCGGAACAGCCGGGCCATGCCGTGCCCGTCGCGGGTCACCGCTGGCTCCCGCTCGGTCAGGCTGCCCTCGAGCCAGGTCTGGGCGAGCAGGGCAGGTCCGCCGTGGCCGGGCCCGCACACGAACAGCACGGGGACGTCCCGCTCCCGGATGACCCGGTTGAGGTGGGTCCACACCAGGTTGAGCCCGGGGGAGGTCCCCCAGTGGCCGAGCAGGCGGGGCTTGACGTGCTCGGGGCGGAGCGGTTCCCGCAGCAGCGGGTTCTCGGCCAGGTAGATCTGGCCGGCGGCCAGGTAATTCGATGCACGCCACCACGCATCGATCCGGGCAAGCACGCCCGGGTCGAGGGGCCGGGGGGAATCCGGACCGCCTCCGACGGGTTCCATACAAGCAACCTACCGAGGTCGGTGGACGGGTTCCAGGGCAATCCGGCCCCAACACGCCTGTGGGTGCCGGCTCGTTCCATGGGCCGCAACCGGCCGGCGGGGTGGCGCCGGACCGGTCCTGGAGTCGACCCGGAATACCCCGGGGGGTATATTGGTTGTACTCCAGCGACACACCGGGACCAACCCGGATCGCGACGAACGGCGGCCGGCCCGGCCGGAGCCCAGAGAGAAGCAGAGGTGTAAGCAATGGCCACGGTGACGCTGACCAAGGACAACTTCGAGGACGTGGTGACGAACAACGAGGTCGTCCTGATCGACTTCTGGGCATCGTGGTGCGGGCCCTGCCGGATGTTCGGCCCCATCTTCGAGAAGGCGTCCGAGCGCTACCCCGACTTCGTGTTCGGCAAGGTCGACACCGAGGACCAGCAGGAGCTGGCCGGCTCGTTCGGCATCATGTCGATCCCGACGCTCATGATCATCCGTGACCAGATCACGCTGTTCGCCCAGCCCGGGGCGCTGCCGGAGGCGGCCCTCGAGGAC
>JAKAZC010000365.1 GCA_021826655.1 Actinomycetes bacterium
TCCGCAGCCGGCCGTAGTGGAGGCGGTCGAAGCGCAGGGCCACCCGCGGCAGCTCGAGCACGTCGTTGGTCGACCGCTCCGGCGGCAGGGGCTGGACGGGCCGGATCGACCCCGACACGATGATGTCCGCGAAGCGCGCGGAGAGCTCCTTCAGCTCGGCCGTGCTGGGGGAGACCTGCAGGCGCAGCACCAGCAGGTCGCCGACCCACCGGCACGAGTGGTAGTTCCGGTAGAAGTCGAGGACCTCGGCGGCGGCCTCCTCGATCGAGTCGACGACCCTGAACAGCGCCACGTCGTCGGGCGAGACCCACCCGGGCCCGATGGCCTCCTCGCGGACGAACCGGTCCCACCCCTGCCAGTAGGTGCCGCCCTGGGTCTCGACGAGGACGACCGGCGCGGGCTCCGCCTTGCCGGTCTGCAGCAGGGTCAGCAGCTCGTAGCACTCGTCCTGGGTCCCGAAGCCGCCCGGCAGGACCGCGTAGGCGTGCGACTCCTTTATCAGCATCAGCTTGCGCGTGAAGAAGTACCGCATCTCGACGAGCTTGGGGTCCTGCGCGATGAACGGGTTCGCGCCTTGCTCGTGGGGAAGCCGGATGTTCACGCCGAAGGACTGCTCGCGCCCCGCACCCTCGGTGCCGGCCGCCATGATGCCGGGCCCCGCCCCGGTGACCACCATCCAGCCCGCCTGGGCCAGCCGGGCCGCCAGGTCCCGGGCCATCACGTACACCGGGTCCTCCGGAAGCGTCCTGGCCGAGCCGAACATCGTGACCTTGCGGACGGCGCGGTACGGGCGGAACACCCGAAAGGCCTCGGTCATCTCCGCCAGGGCGGCGTCGACGATCTTCAGGTCGCCCACCCCGGTCCCCTCTCGGGCCAGGTCCCACAAGGTGGCGAGCATCGAACGCATGAGGTCGGACTGGCCCCGGCCGAGCGTCCGGCCCGCGGTCAGGACGTCGAACGCCGATTCGAGGAGGTCCTGGGGCGGCCGCTCGGCTCCGGGGACGATCTCCACCACCTTGGGCGCGGGATCCGGACGGACCGCGGGAACCGAGCCGTCCTCCCCGCCCCTCTCGTCCCGTGCCGAGCCGGTCACACCGGCAGGGCGACGGCCGGCCGGCCGTAAAGGGTCGTCCGCTGCACCAGGGGGCGGCCGAGGGGGGCGACGAGCGCCTTCAGGTCCTCCACCTCCATGCGTTGGCCGTGGCTCGCGCCCGCCGCCCGGGAGATGTTCTCGTCCATGAGCGTCCCGCCGAGATCGTTGACCCCGGCCCGCAGGAGTTGGCGCGCGCCCGCCACCCCGGTCTTGACCCAGCTGGCCTGCACGTTGTCGATGGTGCCCCGGTAGGCGATCCGCCCCACCGCGTGCATGAGCAGCACCTCGCGGAAGGTGGGCCCGCGCCGGGCGCGCTTCTGCAGGTAGATCGGCGTGGCCATGTGCACGAAGGGCAGGGGCACGAACTCGGTGAACCCGCCCGTCTCCTTCTGCAGCGCCCTGGTACGGACGATGTGCCGGGCCCAGCTGCGCGGCTGCTCCACGGAACCGAACATGATGGTCACGTTGGAGCGGAGGCCCACCGAGTGGGCGGTCCGGTGGGCGTCGAGCCACTCCTCCGTGTTGATCTTGTCGGGGCAGATCACGCTCCGGACCTCGTCGTCGAGGATCTCGGCCGCCGTGCCCGGCAGCGTCTTCAGCCCGGCCGCCTGCAGCTCCCGGAGGTAGTCGGCCAGCGGGACCTGTGACCGCCTCGCCCCTTCGGTGACCTCCAGCGCGGTGAACCCGTGGACGTGGATCCGCTCGGAACCCGCCCGGACCGCCTTGACCACCTGCAGGTAGTAGTCGCCGTCGAACGAGGGATGGATGCCGCCCTGCAGGCACACCTCGGTGGCCCCCGTCTCCTCGGCCTCCACCACCCGGCGCGTCACCTCGTCGAGATCGAGCAGGTAGGGGGTGCCCCGCAGGTTGAGCGAGAGCGGGCCCTTCGAGAAGGCGCAGAACCGGCACTTGAAGGTGCAGACGTTGGTGTAGTTGATGTTCCGGTTCACGACGAAGGTGACGTCGTCGCCGTTCTGCTCGGCCCGGAGCCGGTCGGCCACGTCGGCGACCGCTCGGACCTCGGTGCCACGCGCCGCGAAGAGGTCGACGATCTCGTCCTCGCCGACCTCCTGGCCGAGCGACACCCCGTCGAGGACCTCGGCCACCCTGCCGCGCGGGGCCCCGGGCACCGCCGCTCCGCGCAGCGGCGGCCGCCGGGCCGGGGTCCGGGTCCGGTCCGGGTCCGGGTCCGGGTCCGGGTCCGGGTCGAGGGAGAGCAGTTCCGGCGGGGGAGTGTCGCCGCCCGAGCACCAGGGCGCGTCGCGGCCGAGCCCCTCCGCGTCGCTCACATCGAGCACCGGGAACCTGACCGCCGGATCGAGCCAGCGCTCGGCCGCCAGCACGAAGGAGGGATAGACGGTCAGCCGGGGGGCCAGCACGTGACCCGCGGCTTCGGTGGCCCGGCGGAGGGCGTCGACGGCCGGCCAGGCACGCTCCGGGTTGACGTGGTCGGCCGTGACCGGGGAGACGCCGCCCCAGTCGTCGATGCCGGCACCGATGAGCGGCGCCAGGTCGTCCGACAGGTTCGGCGGCGCCTGCACGTGCACGTCGGCCGGCAGGATCAGGCGGGCGGCGGCGATGGACCACACGAGCTCGTCGGGCGGGCAGACCGGGTGACCCGACATCGCGGTGCCCGGCTTCGGCAGGAAGTTCTGGACGATCACCTCCTGCACGTGCCCGAACCGCCGGTGGGAATCGGCGATGGCCCGCAGCGCCTCGACCCGCTCGGACCGGCTCTCCCCGATCCCCACCAGGATGCCGGTGGTGAACGGAACGGCGAGCTCACCGGCGGCCTGCAGGGTGGCCAGCCGCCGGTCCGCCGCCTTGTCCGGGGCACGACGGTGGGCCGCCAGGTCCGCCAGCGTCTCGAGCATCATCC
>JAKAZC010000366.1 GCA_021826655.1 Actinomycetes bacterium
ATCTAAGCGAGGTGTCGTCGAGCCGTCAACGAGCTGTCAACGGCCGGGCGCTCGGGCCCGTCGCGCTCGTGCGGGCCGGGCGATGCAGGCAGTGACTCCACGGAGTCACTGCAAGGAGTCACTCCACGAGGCCGAGGTCGCGGGCCCAAGCCAGGTTCTGGCGAGCCGAGCCCACGTGGGCGATGTGGACGACATGGCCCTCGCCCTGGTTCGGGTCCCCGTAGCGCACCGGCCCACCGGCCTGCGGTCCCCGGGCCTCCGCGTCGCGGGCGAGCCGGTCGAGCTCCTGCCAGTAGGCGATGTCCGCCTCGGTCGGGCTGAAGATCTCGTTCACCAGTGCCACGTGGGCCGGGTCCCCGAGCATCATGCCGTAGTACCCGAGATCCCTGAGATCGGTGGCCCACCGGCGCAGGCCTTCGAAGTCATCGGTGGCGCCACCCCACATGCCGCTGATCGGGTAGCGGATGCCGGCGGCACGGGCGTCGATCAACACCTTCGAACGGAGGAAGAGCGTCTCGGTGCCCTCTGCTGTCCATCGGTACCCGAGGGCCTGATGGATGTCGCCGAAGCGGGAGACCGCTCCTCCCATGTACTGCACCCGCTCCGAGGCCATGGCGATGTCGTAGGCCTGCCGGAGGGCCTGGGCGGTCTCGAGGATGGGGTAGATGGCGGTCGAGCCGATGCCGAGCCCCATTTCGGCCTCGAGGCAGGTGAGCAGCGCCTCGGCCCGGTGCACATCAGCAGGACCGTCGATTTTGGGCAGGAGGATGCCCGTGAGGTTGGGGCCGAGCACCGCTCGCAGGTCCTTGAGGGTCTGGCCGGAATCGGGCGGTTGGACTCTCACGAACCATCGGGGCGATTCGCCGCTGCCTGCCGGCCCGTCGAAGAACGCCCGCATCGAGCGGCGGGCCCGCTCCCGCTCCTCCTCGGGGAACGGCGTCCGCGGCTCCTCGAGGTCGAACACCACGGCATCGGCGCCGAACCCGGCAGCCCGGTGCACCTGCTCGTCCTCGCTCCCCGGAACGAAGACGATCGTGCGGATCGGCTTGGCATCCTGCTTGCCCACGATTGGGCCTCCCCCCGTGCACCGGCACCCATGACGCCCCGGCAACACGATCGGGCCGAGGTGAGGTCATATTACGGTCGCTCCGCTCAGGCCTCCATGGCCTCGGGGGTGGAAGGCAGCTCGGCGTTGACACTCCGGCCGCCGCTCGGTACCGTGCGCGCCCGGGCCGCCGTGCCGACATCACAGGCTCGCCCGACCGCACCCGAGGAGTGGAGGTCGCGATGACCCAGACCGCCCCGGTGACCGCCGCCGACATCCACCGCCGGCTCGGACACCCCGTGATCGACGGCGATGGCCACTTCATGGAGCTGATGCCGCTGGTCGACGACGACATCCTCGCCCACCTCGCCGACGTGGGCGGCGGATCCCTCGCCGACCGCTACCGGCGCCAGACGCTCGGCCTGCTCGACACCCAGTCCTTCCAGGCCGACCGAACGGATCGGGCAGTGATCGAGCGGTGGCAGTCCATGCCGTCGTGGTGGGGGAACCCGGTGAGTGACCCTCGTGAGCGGGCCACCGCGCACCTCCCCAGGCTCCTCTACGAGCGCCTCGACGAGCTCGGTGTCGACCTCATGCTCGTCTACCCGTCGTGGACGCTCGGCTTTCTCATGTCCTCCGACGCCGAGATGCGGGCGCCGGCCTGCCGCGCCGTGAACCGGCACATCGCACGCCTCTTCGCTCCTTACCGCGACCGCATCCGGCCGGCGGCGCTGATCCCCATGAACAGCCCGGAGGAAGCGGTGGCCGAGATCGATTACGCCGTGAACGACCTGGGTCTGGGCCTCGTGGTCCTGGCCGGGCATGCTGCTCGGCATCGAGGGGGTGAGGCCGAGCGGGATCCCTACCGCATCGACGTGTTCGGACTCGACAGTGCCGCCGACTACGACCCGGTCTGGGCTGCCTGCGTCCGCAACAAGGTGGCGCCGGCCTTCCACAGCTCGCTCCAGCACATCCACCCGGCCCGCTCCGTCTCCAACTACGTGTACAACCACGTCGGCGGGATCGCCCATGCACACGAGGCACTCTGCAAGGCTCTGCTGATCGGCGGCGTCTACCGCCGATTCCCGGAGTTGCGCTTCGGGTACCTCGAGGGAGGCGTGATGTGGGGAGCGAGCTTGCTCGCCGATCTCGTCGGCCACTGGGAGAAGCGGGGATCCCACGCCATCGGCGATCTCGATCCCGAACGACTCGACGTCGCCGCCGTCATGGCCTTGGTCCGCCAGTACGGCAGCGACGACATCGTGTCGGCCTCGGCGCGCATCGAGGAATTCCTCTCCCGCCGGCCAGGCCGGCCGGCGGTGCTCGACGACTTCGTCGCCGCCGACGTGACGTGCGCCGACGACATCGTCGTGCCGGTGGCCGAGCGCTCCTTCTTCGGATGCGAGGCAGACGACCCGCTGGTGCCACTGGCGTTCGACCTGCGGATCGCCCACCGGCCGGTGACCCTCAGGCCGATGCTCGGTACCGACGTCTCACACTGGGACGCCCCGGTCATGGACGAGGTCCTCCCCGAGGCGTACGAGGCGGTCGGCGAAGGGCGCCTCACTGCCGAGCAATTCGAGGCGTTCGCCTTCTCCAACGCCGTCCGGCTCCACGGCGGGATGGACCCGGCCTTCTTCGAAGGCACCGTGTGCGAGAAGGAAGCTCGTGCCGTGCTCGGGAGCAGCGATTAGCGCTCAGCCAGCTAGCTGCGTCTCCGAGGTTGGCGCCTCCGAGGTCGGCGACGCGGAGGTCGGCGACGCAGCAGGGTGCAGCGAACCCCTGTCTTCGCGGGAAAATGGGGTGTGACCGGCCTTCCGTCCAACCGTACCGATGCCCGTGCACTGGCCGGAAAACACGACCCCGACCACGGCCACGGTCACGGCCCGGCCGGCACCGGCGACCAGCGCTCCCTCACGATC
>JAKAZC010000367.1 GCA_021826655.1 Actinomycetes bacterium
TTCCGATCTGGTCCGGATCACCCGACTGGCGATCGTCCCCTCGATCTCGCCCCGCTCGGCCATCCGGCGCTGCAGATCGGGGGCGATGGCGCGGGTGAACATGTCGGACATCTCGTAGGGGACGCCCGGCACCGCGTAGACGACCTTGTGCCCCACCGGGCAGACGAGTCCGGGTGCCGTCCCCTTGGTCTGCGGGATGACCGATGCGCCGCGGGGCACGTCGGCCTGGCGGAGGTTCGACTCCGGCATGTCGCGCCCCCGGCTCGAGAACATGGCCCGGATGCGCGCCACGACCTCCTCGTCGCGCACCAGCGGTACGTTCATCACCTCGGCGAGCGCGTCCCGGGTGATGTCGTCGTGGGTCGGGCCGAGGCCGCCGCACACGATGACCCCGTCGCTCCGGGCCAGCGCGGTGCGGAACGCGAGGACGATGCGTTCGTGGTTGTCCCCCACCGCCTGGTGGAAGTGCGACCCGACGCCGAGCGCGGCGAGGTGCTCGCCCAGCCACTGCGAGTTGGTGTCGGCGATCTGTCCGAGCAGGAGCTCGGTACCGACCGCCACGATCTCGATCCGCACGACGGCTCAGGCCGCCCGGTCGGCGTCGCGTGCCGCTGCGGTCCCGGCGGCGGCGCGCCCCGTCGCGGCCCGGCGCCCGTCGACGTAGTACTGCGCCCCGGTGCACACGGTGAGGAAGGCGGCCACCCACATGGCGCCGTTGAGCAGCGTCCCGTGCCCGGCGAGCGGTGGCGCCAGGCACATGCCGATGGCGATGTCCTGCACCAGGGTCTTGAATTTGGCCGAGTTGCGCGCCGGGATGGAGACCCCGTGGCGCCCGGCCACGGACCGGTAGACGCTCATGGCGATCTCCCGCACCGCGATGACCGCCACCGGGAGCCACCAGACGATGCCCTTGGCCACCAGGGCCACGAGCGCCCCCAGGACCACGACCTTGTCGGCCAGCGGGTCGAGGAAGGCCCCCGAACGGGTGGTGCCCTGCTTGCGGGCCAGCCAGCCGTCGATCCCGTCCGACGTGGCCAGCAGTCCGCCGAGGACGAACGTGAACCAGCTCGCGCCCCAGTGCAGGATCAGGACGATGACCACCGGGGTGGCGAGGAGGCGGAGCACGGTGATGCCGTTGGCCGGGGTCAGCAGCGCCGACGGGCCGAAGGTGGTGGTCCGGGCCGCACCCGCCGCGGACGTGCCGGGTGTCGCGCCGGGTGTCGCGGGGATCCCCGACCCCAGCGCACCGTCGCTCATCGTCGACCGGTCCCGGTCGCGGCGAGCGGGGCGGAGCGGTCCACCGGCCCGTCGCCGGCCACCACGGCCGACAGGTCGAGACCGTCGGCGTCGGTGACGACCACCTCGGCGAACCGGCCGACCGGCAGGTGCGGGGGCACGGTGACGATGCCGTCGATCTCGGGGGCCTCGCGGTAGGAGCGCGCCTCACCGGGTGCGTCCACCAGCACCTCGATCGTCGCACCGATGAGGTCCTCGCGGCGTCTGGCCGTGATCGCATCCTGGAGCTCGGTGCACTCACGGATCCGTTCGGTCACCAGATCGTGGGCGACCTGGTCGTCGAGGTCGGCCGCATAGGTACCCGCCTCGTTGCTGAACGGGAAGAAGCCGACCCAGTCCAGCTGCGCCTCGTCGATCCAGGCCAGCAGTCGGTCGTGGTCCGCCTCGGTCTCGCCGGGGTAGCCGACGATGAACGACGAGCGGAACGCCGCGGTCGGTTCCGCACGCCGGATCGACCGGATCCGCTCGAGGAACCGCTCGCCCTCGCCCCAGCGACGCATCCGCTTCAGCAGCGGACGGGACACGTGCTGGAGCGAGAGGTCGAAGTAGGGCACGCCGGTCGCCAGAATGGCCTCGACAAGTGCGTCGTCGAGGGTGGACGGGTAGAGGTAGAGGAGCCGGGTCCACCGGGCCCGCTCCGCCACCCGGGCGACCAGGTCGACGATGGGTCGGCCCGCACCGACCGCCGGGCCGTCGATGCGGGGCTCGACGCGCCCGCCCGACCGGTCGAGCGCGAACGACGACAGGTCCTGGGCCACCAGCACCACCTCGGCGAGGGACCCGTCGGCCCCTCCGAGTTGGTCCACCTCGGCCATGATCGACGCCACCGAGCGTGACCGCTGCTTGCCGCGGAAGGACGGGATGGCGCAGAAGCCGCAGTTCCGGTCGCACCCCTCCGCCACCTTCACGTAGGCCCACGGTGCCGTGGCGTGCGGACGGGGCAGATTGAGCAGGTCGAAGGCGGGCACCGGCTCCGGCTTGGTACCGAGCGCCACCGGGGTGGGGGCGGGCCCCGCCGGCACGTGCAGCGAGGCGCCGAATGGCGCCACCAGGTCCACCTCGGGTAGCGCCTCGGCCAGTTCGTCGCCGTAGCGCTCGGCCATGCAACCGGTCACCACCAGGCGGGCGCCGTCCCGCCGGGTGTCGGCCAGTGTGAGGACGGTGTCGATCGACTCCTGGCGGGCGGCCTCGATGAAGGCACAGGTGTTGACCACCACCAAGTCCGCCTCCTCGGGGGAGTCGGCCGCCTCGAATCCGTCCCCGGTCAGGGTCCCGACCAACTTGTCCGAGTCGACCTGGTTCTTCGGGCAGCCCAAGGTCTCGATCCAGTACCGCTCGGCCACCGGTCCAATCTATCGGCGCAGGGCACCGGCGGCGGCCCGGCCCGTGGCGCGACTCGTGGCGTGGCCCGTGGCATGGCCCGTGGCGCGACTCGGACCCCTCGCAGTGGAAGGGCCCGTGGCGCGACTCGGACCCCTCGCAGTGGAAGGGCCCGTGGCCGGAACGACGGTGGTGCGGGTTCGCGTGTTCTCGATGTCTCGCGACATCGCACAGCGGAGAGGGAGGGATTTGAACCCTCGGACCCAGTTACCCAGGTCAACTCATTAGCAGTGAGTCCGATTCGGCCGCTCTCGCACCTCTCCTTGCCCCTTGGTCTATATTTG
>JAKAZC010000027.1 GCA_021826655.1 Actinomycetes bacterium
CCTGCGAGGGTGGTCACCTGCGACGGGGTCAGCTGTACGGGAAGGACGGCCAGCTGGGCCAACGAACCGTTGAAGTGGGCGTTCGTGGGCGGGTCCGGCCATCCCCCGTTCAGCACGCCGGAGAGCCCGATGCTCCACCACCCGGTGTACCCGGACTGGGCGACGGTCGCCGACGTCGAACCGACCAGCGCCCCGTCGACGTAGAGCTTCTGTCCCCCACTGCCGATCGAGGCGGCCACGAAATGCCAGGAACCGTTCGTGTAGGTCGAGCTGCTGGTGGCCTCGTGCGTCGCCCCGTTGTACACCCCCCACACCAGGTGACCGGTCGGATCGATCCAGAGCATGCGGTCGTAGTTGCCGGCCGCGGTTGGAGCCGTCTGGTCATCGGAGAAGCCCAAGATGCTGCGCGATGCCGAAGTGGTCCTGAACCACCCAAGGACGGTGAAGGTCTGGGGATCGGAGTAGGCGGTGGTGGTCTCCGCCCACCCGGTCGATCCGTCGGTGGTGATGGCCGTGCCACCGAGTGGGCCGGTCGACTGGTAGGTCAACCCGTCGAGCGGCAGCGCGGTGTCGGGCCCGGTGCCCGACCATGTCGTGGCCGAACGGGAGTCGGCCAGCTGGGCCACGCCGCACGTCGCCGAGGAGGTGCCGGCCGCGTTCGGGGCGGTCGTCCCGGTCGATCGGAGCACGGTCGTCGCCGAGGCGGACGCCGTGGACGACAGCGCCCCGGTCGGTACCGGCGACCCACTGGCACACACCGCCGAGTTGGTGGTGACCGTCCCGCCGGCGCCCGTCCCAGTCGACCAGCACGTGGTGGCGCCCGTGGTCCCGTCGAGCTGCAACGTGCCCGTGGCGTAGGTGGTCCCGGCCGAGAGCAGGCTGCTGCTGAACGCCGCGGCGCCGGCCGTCGCTCCCATCAGGAGGAGGCCCGTGCCCACCAGACCTCCGACGGCGAGCCCCCGGCGCACCGGGGCCCGGGGGATGGATCGGCGGACTCGCATCATGGCTCGACGGGTCGGCGGCCGGGTCGGTGGGGCCAGGACGTCCGACGTCCTGGCCCCACCGGGTGCCGGTCGACTACTGGCTGATGCTCCAGGTGAAGGGCACGGTGGCGGCCAGTCCCTGGTCCGCATTGGTGGCCGAGCCGTCGAGCTGGACGCTGACCACGTAGGTGGCGGTCGCACCGGCGTTGAGCGTGGTCAGGGGGACCGCGTTGAAGGTCGACCCGGCCAGACCGGCCAGCGTGGAGGTGGTCGACAGCGCGGGGCATGCCGCGACCTGTGTGGGGAACACGCACTTGTCGGTGGCACCAGCGGTGGTATCGGCCACGGTGACGTCGACCTTGCCGCAGAAGCCGGCCGTGTCGGACCCCGTGTAGCCACCGTTGTCCGCGGCCGCCGCGGCCGCGCAGGCGCCAGTGACCATGGAGGCGACCGTGGCGCTGCGGTTGCCGGCATTGGTGAAGGTGAGAGTGGTCGTCAGCGGCGTACCGGCCGGCACCTGGTCGGGGGTCCCCACCAGTGCGTTGATGGAGCAGGTGCTGTTGGTGTTGGATGCGGTGACCGATCCACCTGCACCGGTGCCGGTCGAGAAGCAGGTCGTGGTCCCGTTGCTCTCCTCGAGCTGCACGGTGGCCGAGCTGAACGAGCTCGAGGTGTTGGTGATCCCTGCACTGAACCCACCCAGTGTGTAGGTGGCTGTCGTCGCCAGAGCGACCACCGCGGCCAGGGAGGCGATCAGGCCTCGCTTGTTGTTGCGGATTCGTTCGATCATGGCTGTTCTCGGGCTTTCTTGGACGGGGGTCAATCGCTGATAGTCCTGGGTGCATCGGACCGGACGCACCGGGTCTTGAGCGCGAATCACAGACGTGTGACAAACATTGGTTGGGTGCGCCGTTCCGGTCGCGCCGGTGCTCATGCCCAGTTCAGGGGTATCACCCGCCTCCGGGTCGGCCAGGCCGCGGAGGAAACCGACCGGCTGACCTATAGCATGTAGGTATGCCCAATGCACCACACATCGGTTCTCGTGATGGGATCCGGTCTCCCCTCGCGGGGCGTCACGTCCTGCTCTGCCTCGACGACGTCGTCGGTTGGGCCGTCTCCGTGGATGGCATGTTGGCCACCGCAGATGAAGCGGTCACCAGTCCACGTCGACGGATTCGGCGGTTGGGGAATCAGGCGGCCCGACGCAACGCCCGCTTCGGCGACCTCGCCGCCCGATGGCCGTCCGTGGGCCCGTCGGCCGATCCGGCCCTGGGGCCGACCCGGCCGCCGACCAAGGTGGCCTGACCTCCGACGGCGGGGGTGTTCTCCACCGTGTGACGACGAGAGCCGGCCCGACGGGCCGGCTCTCGTGCTCCGCGTGGTCGGGCTGCCGGGATTTGAACCCGGGACCTCTTGACCCCCAGTCAAGCGCGCTAACCAAGCTGCGCCACAGCCCGCTCCTCAGGAACTTCCTCCGACCTGGGACTCCGTGGTCCGGTGGGGCTCCTGGATGCACCCCGGAGCGACACGATGGGCGCTCCAGGAGCATCCAGCTCCCGGGAGATTCCTGGAAGGATTCCCGAGCGTTCCGAAAACCCTTCCGGCGCATCGTACACGGGTGGCGCCTTGTGTCCTGGGGCGCTCGCCCCGACACCCGGCACATCTCATCGACCCGATGACCGGGACAGCCACCGGGAGGGCTCGTCCCGGGCCGGGGCGGAGTCGCTCTCCGAGCGGGCACAGCTCGGACCGAGGTGGTGCCCATCGGCGGCCCGCGACGGGTTCCACCCGACCACGGAGGTCAGTCGGGGGCGGCCTGCTTCAGCTCCTGCACGAACTGGTCCACGCGCTGGCGGGACAGATCCCACTCCTCGGCGATCTGGCGCGGCGTCATGCCCGCCTGGATGCAGGCCTCGACGACGCCGAGCCGGAGCTGGTGGCGTGCGGCGCTGAGGCGGTCCAGCGCGGCCTGTGTCGTCAGTCGCTGCTCGCCGACGGGCTCGGTGCCCAGGAGAACGGCGACAGGGGCTCCCGAACGCAATGTCGCGACAGCCTGGGCGATGAGCGCCTCGTTGACCGCCAGTGCACGTCCCGCTGCACGGGTCGCTTCGCGCAGCTCATCCAGCACGCCGATGACCCGGATCGTGGCGTCGTCCACGCTCCACCCTACGTCCGGCGCCACCACCGATGTCCGGCCGGGCCCGCGACGGGTGGACCGGGTCCGAGGTCGCCCCCGGGAGGACTCCAGGTCGACACGGGTGGACCGGTCCGGTCGCCGTCGGTCCCGCCGGTGGACCCGCTTCCCCAGGCGTCACCGCACGGGTGCAGACCGATGTGGTGCGGGTGCTGGTCAGACGTGGTGGACCACCCAGGTGACGCCCTGGAAGGCGCGGTAGCCCAGGTAGATCACCGTGGCCACGGCCAGGAACTTGAACCACCACGGCTGCCTGCGGTGTTCCAGGGGCTCGGATCCGCAGGTCGGGCACGTGCCCTCCTCGGTGAGCTCCCCGGCCTCGAGGTCGGCGTCGCACTGTTCACACCAGGGCATGGCACCCCTGTTCCGAGTGCGTCACCGCTTGCGTCCCCCACCCCCGTTGGCTCCCTTCGCCCGCACCCGGATCTTGATCGGGGTCGGCCCGAGTTCGAACCGCTCCCGTAGTCCGCGCTCCACATAGCGCAGGTAGGTTGGCTGGAGGCGACCGTTGGTGAACAGCGTGAAGGTCGGCGGGTCGTTCGCCCCCTGGACGCCGTACTGGATCCTGGCACCCACCGGCGGGTGCGCGAGCTGGATCGACTTGAGCGCGCGGTTCAGCTCGCCGGTGGGGATCCGCGAGTGGTATGCCTCCTCGGCGGCGGCGACCGCCGGCAGGATGTGGTGAACCCCGAGCCCGGACAGCGCACTGATCTTGAGAACCGGGGCTTCGCCCAGAAAGGCCAGGCGGTCCCCGACATCGGCCAGGATCCCCACCCGCTCCTCGGTCGGGATCAGCTCCCACTTGTTCAGCACCACCACCACGGGGCAGCCCGAGGCACCGATGCGCTCGGCCAGGCGCTGGTCCTGGTGGGTGATCCCGACGGTGGTGTCGATCACCAGGAGCGCGATGTCAGCCTGGTCGAGGGCGTCGAGGGCGCGTAGCACCGAGAAGTACTCGGTCCCCCGCTCGGTCTTGGACTTCCGGCGCATGCCGGCGGTGTCGATGAAGCAGATCGTGCCTTCGGGGGTCTCGACGACGGTGTCGACGGTGTCCCGGGTGGTGCCCGGGGCGTCGTGGGTGACCGAGCGCTCGTCGCCAACCAGTCGGTTGAAGAGCGTGGACTTGCCCACGTTGGGTCGGCCCACCAGCGCCACCCGGGGAACGCTCGGGTCGACCTCGACGGTACCCACCAGGTCGACCGGCGCTCCCGCACCGTCGGCGTCCGGCACGTCCGGCACGTCCGGCACGTCCGGCACGTCCGGCACGTCCGGCACGTCCGGCGCCTGGACGGTCCCGACCGCCACAGGCAGGGCCAGGACGACGTCGTCGAGAAGGTCGCCGGTACCACGGCCGTGAAGGGCGCTCACCGGCCACGGGTCGCCGAGGCCGAGGGACAGGGCGTCCCAGACGTCGGCCTCGCGCTGGTCGGAGTCGACCTTGTTCACGACCACCCGGACCGGGCGCCGGGAGCGGGTCAGCACCCGGGCCACGTCGAGGTCCTCCTCGGTGAGCCCGACGGTCACGTCCACCACGAAGAGGATCACGTCCGCCTCGTCGATGGCCCGCTCGGCCTGGGCGCTCACCTGGGCATCCAGCGGGTCGCCTGAGGCCAGCCATCCGCCGGTGTCGACGATGGTGAAGCGGTGGCCGCACCACTCCGCGTCCAGCTCCTTGCGGTCCCGGGTGACCCCCGGTCGCTCCTCGACCACGGCCGCCCTTCGGCCCACGATGCGATTGACCAGCGTGGACTTGCCGACATTGGGTCGGCCGGCCACCACCACCAAGGGAAGGGTCCGGGCGGGCGTCACCGGTGCGGGCGGGGTCAACGGGGGGCCCCCAGGGTGACCGGCACCCGGACGGGGTCCGCTCCGGCCGGTGGTCGGACGCCCGTCGCGCCGGGAGCTTCGAGTGCCCGGCGCAGCGACAGACCGTCGGTGGCGACGACCTCGACGGCGCGGGGCAGGTCGGCCACGGTGAGGTCGTCGAGGAAGCGCCCCTCGGACAGGCAGGAGTCGGGCAGGAGGTACCGGTGCCCTTCGGGCTGTCCGGCCAGCACGGCGGAGAGGTCGGTGCCGGTCAGCAGTCCCGACACCCCGATGTTGCCGCCGAAGAAGTGGTTGGCGACCGGCACCAGCCGGATGTCGCTGCGTCCCAACGAACCGATGAGGGGTGCGAGCACGCGGGCGCCGTACTCGCCGGTGAGGACGGCCACGGGTGGTGTGCCGCCGGTGCCGGACCGTCCGGCTCCGGCCGGCGGACCGACCGGGCCGGTGACGGGATCCGCACCGGAGACCGTGCGGACGGCGCGGTATCCGGTGGCCGGGGCGCCGTCCACGGCGGCGAAGAACCCGGGCCGGACGCCGAGGGCGGCATGCTCGTCCCCGCCGAACGCCGCCTCGAAGGCACGGGCCATGCCGAGGCCGTTCTCGTGTTGGGGGAACCCCTCGTAGGTGGCCGCGGCCGGGAACGGTCGCTCGGCCATGAGGTAGTACTCGTCGGCCGCGAATACCATCCGGCGCCCCACGGACCCGAGGAACACCTCCTGCCAGTGTGCGACCCGGTCGCACACCGCCGCCGCCTCGGCGACGGTGTGGGGGCGCATGGCGTCCTCATGGGAGAAGGTGCTGACCCCGAGCGGTACGCAGGCCACGGTGGCGAGGCGGGGATAGCGGTCGAGCACGCCGGCCAGGGTGTCCTCCAGGACGTCCCCGTCGTTGCGACCGGGGCACACCACGATCTGTCCGTGGACCTCGATGCCGCCGTCGAGCAGAGCGCTGAGCCAGCGCAGGCTGGTGGCCCCCCGGCGATTGCGCAGCAGGCCGGCCCGGACATCGGGATCGGTGGCATGGATGGACACGAACAGCGGACTGAGCCGCTCGGTCAGGACCCGCTCGAGGTCCATCTCGGTGAACCGGGTGAGGGTGGTGAAGTTCCCGTACAGGAACGACAGGCGGTAGTCGTCGTCCTTCATCGACAGACTGCGCCGCATCCCCTTCGGCAGCTGGTGGATGAAGCAGAACTCGCAGTGGTTGTCGCACGTGCGGACCCGGTCGAACACGGCCGAGGACACTTCGATGCCGAGCGGCTCGCCTGCGTCCTTGGTGACGGTGACCTGCAGGGTCCCGGGCACGCCCGTGCGCCGGACCACGAGGTCCAGCTCGGGTTCGTCCACGAGGAGGCTGTATTCGATGACGTCACGGGGCGATCGGCCGTTGAGCGAGAGGAGCTCGTCACCGGACCGGAGTCCGGACAGCGCGGCCGGTGACGATTCGGTGACGGCGACCACCTTCGGTGCCGTCGTCACTCGGGGCGCCGACATGCCCACCAGGCTACCCGGTGGGACACGGTCCCCCACCCCGGCCCGCCCGTCCGCGCCGCCGGGAACGACACGGTGGCCGAAGCGGACCGCCCGGCGGGCGCCGGTAACCTGGGGACGTGCCCGTCGAACGCGTGATCCTGGCCGAGCCCCGCGGGTTCTGCGCCGGTGTCGAAAAGGCGATCAAGGCCCTGGCCTGGATGGTCCGGGTCTTCGAGCCGCCCGTCTACTGCTACCACGAGATCGTCCACAACCGACACGTGGTGGACCGGTTCGAGGCCCAGGGCGTCGTGTTCGTGGACGACGTGTCCGAGGTGCCGGCCGGGGCGCCGCTCATGTTGTCGGCCCACGGGTCGGCCCCCGCCGTGGTCGACGAGGCACGGGCCGGCCGCCGCGTGGTGGTGGATGCCGTCTGTCCCCTCGTGACGAAGGTCCACCACGAGCTGAAGGTCCGGGCCCGCAAGGGCTACACCGTGTTGTACGTGGGCCACCACGGCCACGAGGAGGCGGTAGGGACCATGGCGGTCGCCCCCGAGTCGGTGCGGCTGCTCGAGCACGCCGCCGACGTGGACGCCGTCGACGTCCCGGCGGTGGACGGCGATGACCCGGCGGTGGCGCTGCTGGCCCAGACTACCTTGAGCCACGACGAGTGGGCCGGCATCGTCGACCGGGCACGCGAGCGCTTCCCCGATCTGTGGATGCCCAATCGCAGCGACCTCTGCTTCGCCACCACCAACCGCCAGGCCGCGCTCAAGGCACTCGCGGGCCGGTGCGACGCGGTCGTGGTGATCGGCTCCGACAACTCCTCCAACACCGTGGCGCTCGCCAAGGTGGCCGAGGACTTCGGCTGCCCACGGGTGGTCCGGGTGAACGACGCCTCCGAGCTGCCCCCCGACCTGGCGGGCACCGTCGGGGTGACCGCCGGAGCCTCCGCCCCCGAGGCCCTGGTGCAGGCGGTGGTGGCCCGACTGGATCCGCTGCACGGCGTCGAGCACTCGGCGGTGACCGTCGAGGAGGAGTACTTCCCGCCGCCGCCCGAGCTGCGTGAACTCCTGCGCGGGATCGAGACTGCGCTCGCGCTGGTGAACGGGGTACCCGAGCCGGACGACCGGCCGTCGGGCCCGAACGGGCGGGTGCTGGTCGACGACCGGACCACGGCCGCCGCCGACGTGCTCGGGCAGATCGCCTCCCTTGCCTGAACGGAGGGACCTGGACGGCGACCCGGCGTCCGGCGCGAGACTGTCTCCATGACGACGTCGCCTCCGACCCCGTCCTCCTCCGTGTCGTTCACGCGCATGGACGCGTCGACGGCCGACCAGTGGGCCGTCGTGGGTTCCGAGACGGCGCGCCACCAGGGTCGGGTGGCCGACCGGGTCCTCCTCCTGCTCGGGTCGCTGGCCGACGTCGTCGACGGGTTCGCCGTCGACCAGCTGACCCACTGCCTCCAGACCGCCACCCGGGCGGAGCGGGCCGGCGCCGACGACGAGCTGGTGGTCGCCTCGCTGTGCCATGACATCGGCAAGGCCATCTCGGTGCCCAACCATCCGAGGATCGCCGCCGAGATCCTCCGTCCCTACGTTCGCGACGAGGTCACGCAGTCGATCCTCCACCACCAGGAATTCCAGGGGCGCCACTACTTCCACCACTTCGACATGGACCCGGATCTGCGCGATGCCCACCGGGACCAGCCCTGGTACCCGCTGGCCGAGCGGTTCGCCGACGAGTGGGACCAGACCAGCTTCGACCCCGACTACCCGACGGAGCCGCTCGCCCATTTCGAGCCCAGGGTCCGTGTCGTCTTCGCCTCGCCCCACACCTTCTGATGGCGCCCACCCAACGTCACCGGTGGCTCACCCTGCCCGACAGCCGCGCTGCACGGCGGTCGGCCGGACTGGTCGGGTACGTGCTGGACCAGGCCCGGGCCGAGTTCGCCTCCCGCTACCCGGGCGTCCGGTTCGGCCCGGTGGTGGCCCTCATCGCCGCCTACGAGGAGGAGGCGAACATCGGGGCGGTCCTGAAGGCCATGCCCACCCTGGTGGGCGATCTCGAGGTGTCCACCCTCGTCGTCGTCGACGGAGGGTCCGACCGGACGGCCGATGTCGCCCGCGAGGCCGGGGAGTGGACGTGCGTCCTGCCGGTCAACCTGGGGCAAGGTGCCGCGCTGCGGCTTGGCTACGAGTTGGCCGCCGCACACGGCGCGCGTTACGTGGTCACCCTCGACGCCGACGGCCAGAACGACCCCGGTGAGCTTCCCGCCATGCTCCAGCCCGTCCTCGACGACGACGCAGACGTCGTGATCGCCTCGCGCCGGCTCGGCACGGACCGCACGACGGACAGGTTCCGGCGAGCGGGCGTCACGTTCTTCGCCCGGGCCATCAACGCGATCGCCGGACAGCAACTGACCGACTCGTCCAACGGCTACCGGGCGTTCCGGGTCGACGTGCTGAACGACATCGTCCCCCACCTGGTCCAGGACCAGTACCAGACGGCCGAGGTGGTGATCACCGCTTCGAGCCGGGGGTGGCGGATCACCGAACGGCCGACGATGTGGCATCCGAGGGCGTCGGGCACGTCGAAGAAGGGCGGCAACCTCGTCTTCGGCCTCAACTACGCCAGGGTCATCCTGACCACCTGGGTCCGGGTCACCCTGGGCAACCGCACCCGACGGTAGGGCGCCGGATCTCAGTACCGACCGGCGGCCTCGACCGAACGGTCGTAGAGCTCCTGGAGCGAGGCGGTCAGCTGCTCGGTGAGCCGGTGGATGCGGCTGCGGGGCACACGTCCGCTGCCGGTTCGCTCGGGGGGAGCGAGGGGCTCCCCCACCACCAGGTGGATGTGGCGGGGCCGGGGGATCCGGGTGCCCTTCGGCATGACCGACGCCGAGCCACCGATCCCGACCGGCACCACCGTGGCCCCGGTGCGGGCGGCCAGGAACGCCACTCCCTCGTGCAGGTCCGCCACCTCCGGCCCGGTCCTCCGCTCACCTTCGGGGAACAGGATGAGGACCTCGCCCGCATCGAGCACCTGCTGGGCGCGGCGCATGGCCTCGCGGTCGGCGGACTCCCGGTGGACGGGGAAGGCCCCGACGGACGGCAGGATACGGGCCAGGACCGGGTTCCTCCAGAGGGAGTCCTTGGCCATGTAGTGGAGTTTCCGACCGGTGACCTCGGAGGCCACGAAGAAGTCGATGAAGGAGCGGTGCACCGGGGCGATGATCACCGGGCCCTCGGGCGGCACCGTGCCCAGGCGGGTCACCGAGGTGCGGAACAGGACCGCATTGAGGAGTCGGACCAGGACCCGCAGGAACCGGTAGAGCGGGGTGAACCCGGTGTCCACCCGGACCACGAGGTCGAGCGGGCCACGGTCGCGGGACGCCCCTCCCCCCGCCGCCTCCCCGTCCGGGCTCACAGCCATGCCAGTACCTGCTCCACGATCTCATCCACGCTATGCGCCCCGGTGTCGATGACCCGGGCACCTTCGGCCCGGCCCAGTGGCGACGCCGTCCGGGTGCTGTCGAGCCGGTCCCTCCGGGCCACGGCCGCGGCTCCCTCCTCGGCCCGGCGGGCGGCACGGATCTCGGGCGCCGCGTCGAGGTAGAGCTTCACGGTGGCATCGGGTAGGACGACGGTGCCGATGTCGCGGCCCTCGACCACGCCACCGCCGTGGTCCGCCACCCATGAGCGCTGCCGGTCGACCAGGACCGTCCGGACCGCCGGGTTGGCGGCCACCGCCGACACCGCGGCACTCACCTCGGGTCCACGGATGGCCTCGGTGATGTCGGTGCCGTCGACCACCACCCGGTCGCCGACCTCGAGGGCGAGCCCCCTGGCCACCTCGGCCACCGCGTCGGCGTCCGACGGGTCGACGCCCCGTTGCAGTGCGGCCCAGGCCACGGACCGGTACATGGCACCGGTGTCGAGACGCTGCAGGCCCAGGCGTCGGGCCAGAACCCGCGACACGGTCGACTTGCCCGAGCCCGCCGGCCCGTCGATGGCGATGACGACGGGAGTGCCGGCTTCCGTGGTCACGACGTCCGCCGACCGAGGCGCTCGAGGGTGTCGGCGAACCCGGGGTAGCTGGTGGCGACCGACTCCCACCCGGTGATCACCGTGGGACCTGCGGCCGAGCACGCCGCGCCGGCGACGGCCGCGGCCATGGCCATCCGGTGGTCGCCGGCCGCGTCGACGGCACCGGGCGTGGGGACGGTCCCGCCGACGACGACGAGATCGTCCCCCTCGACGCGGGCGGTCCCACCGAACGCCTCCACCAGGCGCACGGTCCCGGCCAGGCGGTCGGACTCCTTCACGCGGAGCTCGCCCACGTCGCGGAACCGGGTCGGGCCCAGCGCCACCAGGGCGGCCACCGCCAGGATCGGTACCTCGTCGAGGGAGGGGATCTCCGCGGCGTCCACCGTGGTCCCGACCAGGTCCGAATGGCTGGCCGTCAGGGAGCCGACGGAACCCGCCGCGTCGTGGACCTCCAGCGACGCTCCCATGCGGACCAGCACGTGCACGAAGCCGATCCGCTCGGCACCGAGGTGGACCTGTTCGACGGTGACCCGGCTGGCGGGCACCACCACCCCGGCCACGACCCAGAACGCGGCCTGGGACGGATCACCCGGCACCGTCCGGTCCACGGGACGCAGCACGCTCCTGCGGAGCCGGACGATCCGGCCTCCGCCCCACGGCTCGACCGAGACCGCGGCCCCGGCATCGGCCAGCATCTCCTCGGTGTGGGCACGGGTCGCCACCGGCTCACGGACGACCGTCTCACCGTCGGCGTCGAGCCCGGCCAGCAGGACCGCACCCTTGACCTGGGAGCTGGCCATGGGGGGCGTGTAGTCGATGCCGGCGAGCGGCCCCCCGGTGACGGTCAGCGGGGGCAGGCAGCCCGTCCCCGTGCCCGCCACTCTCGCACCCATCAGGGCGAGCGGACCGGCGATGCGGTCCATCGGACGGGTGCGGAGCGAGGCGTCACCGGTCAGCCGGGTCACCCCGGGGATGCCCGCCACGACCCCGGCCAGGAGGCGCATCCCCGTTCCCGAGTTGCCGAGGTCGATCTGGTGGTCGGGCGCGGCCAGACGGCTCCGTCCGCCCTCCACGACGACCGCTCCCGTGGACGGGTCGCGTTCGACCCCGGCCCCCAGGGACCTGACGGCGCGTCGGGTGCGGACCACGTCGTCGCCGTCGGACAGGCCGGTGAGCACCGACGTGCCCTCGGCCAGGGCGGCGAGCAGGAGCGCACGGTGGGAGATCGACTTGTCCCCCGGCACCGTGACGGCACCGGCCAACGGCCGGCCGCCGGCGACCTCGCGGATCTCGGATCCCGTCATCGGACGGTCCCGACCGGCGAGACGCTCGAACGGTGGCCCTTGCGCGCCAGCGCCGCGCCGAAGGTCGGCGCCGATGCGGCGTCGATGACGACGACCAGGACGCCGCGGTCCCCCTCGACCGAATGGGCGATCTCGACGTCGTAGATGTTGATACCGAGTTCTGTGGCCAGTACGGCGATCTCGGCGAAGGTGCCGGGGCGGTCCAGGACCGGGATCCGCACCTCGGCCAGCTCCTCGGGGCGGGGCGCCCGCTCGCTCATCGCCCGCCGTGCGGTCGCGGCCCGCCCGAGCACCTCGAGCAGGGACTCGTGGTCGCGTTCGGCCACCCGGCGCCGCATGGCCCCGAGCGCGTCGATGAGCAGGTCGAGGGTCTGGACGATGGCGGTGGCGTTGTCGTCGCAGATGCCGGGCCAGATGCTCGGCTGCCCGGCTGCGATGCGGGTCATGTCGCGGAAGCCGCCCGCCGCGAGCTGGAGGAGGGCGCCGTGCTCCTCGCCCAGGTCGGACGCGAGGGCCATCAGGGTGGCGGCGGTGAGATGGGGGACGTGGGAGACCACGGCGACCAGCGAGTCGTGCTCGACCGGATCGACCGCGACCACGTCGGCACCGAACCCGGCGAGGACGGCGCGCACTTGGGCGTAGGCGGCGGGATCGGTGGACGTCGTGGGCGTGAGCACCCAGGTCGCACCCACGAAGAGCTCGGCGGACGCGCCCTCCACCCCTACCTGCTCGCTGCCGGCCATGGGGTGCCCGCCGACGAAGCGCGGCCGGTCGACGGCCGCCACGAGCGGGCCCTTGACACTGCCCACGTCGGTCACCACGGCCGCCGGGTTCCAGCCGTTGCCGGCCAGCACGCCGGCGATGATGTCCGGGGCCACGTGCACCGGTGTCGCCACCACCACGAGATCGGCACCCCGGTCCTCCCCGGCCACGTCGAGGGCGCCCAGCCCGACGGCCCGCACGGCAGTGGACGGGACCGCGTCGGTACCGCTCACGTGCCACCCCCGTGCACGCAGGGCCATGCCCACCGATCCGCCGATGAGCCCGGTGCCGATGATCATGGCCCGTCCGGCGGTCCCGGGTGACGGGGCGGGCCGGTCAGCCGGGGAGGTCGTCACGGAGTCCCTGGGCGCCCTCGAGGTAGACGTGCACGATCTCGTCCCTGGGGCGGCCGGTGGTGACGTGGAGCATCACCCGGACGCAGCGCGGCACCGCGCCGACGATCGCCAGCTCACGGGCACAGATCAGCGGCACCGCGCCGAGGCCCAGCGTGCGGGCCGCCGTGGCCGGGAAGATCGACACGAGATCCTCGGTGGCGGTGAAGAGGATGGAGACGATGTCGTCCTCCACCAGGTCGTTCCGGTCCATGACCCGACCCAGGAGGGCCACCACCCGTTCGGTGACGGCCTCGGGGGTGTCCTCGTCCACCGTGGTGGCACCTCGGATCGCTCGCAGGGTGACAGGCATCAGGCAGGCATGTTAGCCAGGGGGCGGGACGTCACCCGACGGGTCGACCCCGCCGGGTGGGTCCCCGCCGCGGTCGGGGGCGTTCCGGTCGGCGTCGTCGATGCCGACCGCGGGCACGGCGGCTGCGGCCAGTCCCCGGACCTCGTCGAAGGTCAGCGGGCGGTACGACCCGGGCGGCAGGGACGGATCGGCCAGCGGACCGATCCGCGTGCGCACCAGCCGGGTGACCGGATGGCCCACCGCCTCGCACATCCGGCGGATCTGCCGGTTGCGCCCCTCGTGGATGACCATGCGCAGGAGGGTGGGCGCGACGACGGCCACCCGGGCCGGCGCCGTCGGGCCGTCGTCCAACACCAGGCCCTCACGCAGGGACCGGACGTCGCCCGGCGACGGCTCGCCCTCGACCTGGACCAGGTACTCCTTGGGCACGCCGTAGGACGGGTGGGTGAGCCGGTGGGTGAGCTCGCCGTCGTTGGTCACGACGATGAGACCTTCGGTGTCCATGTCGAGCCGGCCCACCGGGTACACCCGGGGCTCGTCCGGCACGAGTGAGACCACCGTGGGCCGGCCGTGGGTGTCCTCGGCCGTCGAGACCACCCCGACGGGCTTGTTCACCAGGTAGTGGACGAGGCCGGGACGCACGGGCAGGGGCACCCCGTCCAGCTCGATGAGGTCGACCTCGGGATGCACCCGACGTCCGAGCACGGGCACCTCGCCGTTGACCGTGACCCGGCCGTCGACGATCAGGTCCTCGCACACCCGTCTGGACCCCACCCCCGTGCGGGCCAGCACCTTCTGGAGCCGGTCCCCGGTGTGCAGCCCACCCTGGCCGTCGTGCTCAGGCACCGGGGGCCGGGCGCATCTGCTCCTCGAGGTCGGCCAGGGCCTCGGGCCCGGGCAGCAGGTCCTCCACGGGGGGGAGCTGGTCCAGCCGATCGAGGCCGAGCCGCTCCAGGAACGCGTCGGTCGTGGCGTAGAGCACGGCCTGCCCCGGCCCAGGGGCCCGTCCCACCGGGGTGATGTAGCCGCGGTGCTCGAGCAGGCGGACCACGCCGTCCACGTTGACGCCGCGCAGGGCCGCCACCTGGGCCCGGCTGACCGGCTGCTTGTAGGCGACGATGGCCAGCGTCTCGAGTGCGGCGGCCGACAGGCGCGAGGACACCCCGACGTTGGCGAACCGCTCGACGTAGGGCGCGAGGTCCGGATGGGTCTGGATGCGCAGGCCGCCGGCGATCCGGACCACCTCGAAGCCGCGGGCCCCACCACGGCACGATTCGACGAGTTCGTCGCAGATCGGCTCGATGCGCTCGAGGGGGAGCTCCAGCAATTCGGCCAGCAGCCCGGGCGGCACCGGTTCCACGGCCACGATCAGGACGGCCTCGACGGCACGGGCCTCGGGCGACAGCGGCATGGTTCAGCCCTCGTATTCGTCGGTCGGGCCGATGCCGACCGGCACCGACGTGGCGGCGCCGGACACCCATTCCACCGCCAGATCGCCGAAGGTGTGGCCCTGGTCGAGGGAGACCCGCCCCTGCTTGCCCAGCTCGAGCAGGGCGCGGAAACGGACGATGATCTCGACACGCGAGGGGAGCTGCCCGGGGAGAGCGAGG
>JAKAZC010000368.1 GCA_021826655.1 Actinomycetes bacterium
AGACCCCGAGGAGGTCGATGGCGTCCTCGGCCTCGGGGGCGGTGGGCGCCTTCGAGGCCGAGGCCTCGGTCGGGGCCGACGGCCCCGCCCCGGCCCCGCCGGCGTCCTCGCCGCCGGCGGTCCCCGCCGCCCCGGTCCCGGCCAGCTCCGCCGCCAGGTTGTCGGCGAAGGTCTGCGTGAGCTTGCCCGCCACGTCGGCGATGACGCCCCGCCCGAACTGGGCCGGGCGTCCGGTGATGTTGAGGTCGGTCACCACCGTCACCTCGGTGTGGTCGCCGTGGTCCTCGAGCTTGGTGGTGACCGTCGCCTTGGCCGTCCCCGATCCCCGGCTCTCCTTGCCGCTGGCGTCGATGACGGCTCGGTGCGCCCCTTCGTCCACCTCGACGAACGTGGCTGTTCCCTGGTAGGTGACCACGATGGGCCCGACCTTCACTTTGACGTGCCCCTTGTAGACGTCGCCGTCGGCTCCGTCCAGCGTGGTGCCCGGCATGCACGTGGCCACCCGCTCGACGTCGAGCAGGACGCGCCACGCCTCGTCGATCGGTGCCGCCACCGTGAAGTTGTTGGTCAGTTCCACGAAGCTCCTTTCGGTTCGCCCTCGGCCAGTGCGGCAAGGTCTTGGGGGGTGTCGATGTCGAGGGCGGAACCGACATCATCGCAGGGAACGGAGGTCACCTGTCCAGGGTGGCGGCGCAGGTAGCCCCGAGCTCCCACGTCCCCCACCGCCAGCTCCTCCACCTCGGCCCACAGTGACCGGTCCAGCAGGACCGGGTTGCGGGGCTCGCCCCCGAAGGAGGCCACGACGGCCAGGGACCCGTTCCGCCAGGCGTCCACCAGGCGCTGGAGCGCCGCCGGCGCCACCAGAGGCTGGTCGGCCAGGGCCACCACCACGGCCTCGGCCGGGTCGTCCCCGCCCGCCAATGCGGCCAGCCCGGCCCGGAGGGACGACCCGATGCCCTCGGCCCAGTGCCGGTTCACCACGACCCGGGCCCGTCCCAGCCGGGCGCGCCGGACGACCTCTTCGTAGCGGGCTCCGATCACGACCACCACCGGGTCCAGCCCGGCCGATGCCAGGAGCCGGGCCCCCCGCTCGACCAGGAGCTCGCCGTCGTGCTCCACCAGCGCCTTGGGCCCTCCGAGCCGCCGGCCCCCCCCGGCGGCCAGGAGGAGCCCGGCGACGGTCACGCCCCGGCCCGCTGCAACGAAGCGTGGATGGCGCCCGACCGGTCGGCCAGGGGGAGCCCCGTGCCACCCCATCGGGTGCGGATGATGTCGGCGGCGATGGACACCGCCGTCTCCTCGGGGGTGCGGGCGCCGATGTCGAGGCCGACCGGAGACGAGAGCCGCCCGATCTCGGCGTCGGTGAGCCCGGCTTCGCGCAGCCGGGCCAGCCGGTCCTCGTGGGTGCGCCGGCTGCCCATGGCGCCGATGTAGGCCGCCGGACCTCGCAGGGCCACCTCCAGGACCGGCACGTCGAATTTGGGGTCGTGGGTCAGCACGCAGATGACGGTCCGGTCGTCGACCGCCGTCGAGGACAGGTACCGGTGCGGCCAGTCGCACACCACCTCGTGGGCCTCCGGGAAGCGGGCACGGGTGGCGAAGACGGCGCGGGCGTCGCACACGGTGACCCGGTAGCCCAGGTATACCCCCAGACGGGCCACGGCCGAGGCGAAGTCGATGGCGCCGAAGACGATCATCCTCGGCGGCGGGGCGAACGACTGCACGAACACCTCGACGTCGTCCAGACGCCGCTGCCCCTCGGGACCGTAGTGGCGGGTTCCGTCCTGCCCCTGGGCCAGCATGCCCCGGGCGTCCTCGGTCACCGCGGCGTCGAGCGACCCCGGCCCGAGCGACCCCCGGACCCTGTCGGGCCATATGGCCAGGCGGGCCCCCCTGTTCTCCCCGGTGGCCACGACGGCCAGGGCCACCGGGTCGCCGGCCTTCTCCGAGCGGACGACCTCGGCCAGCAGGCCGGCGTCGTCGGCGGACACCGGCGAGACCAGGACGTCGATGATGCCTCCGCACGTGAGCCCGACCGAGAAGGCATCGTCGTCGCTGATGCCGTAGGTGGCCAGCTCGGCAGATGCCGCGGGGAGCAGGGAGGAGGCCAGCTCGTAGACGGCGCCCTCGACGCATCCGCCGGACACGCTTCCCAGCACCTCGCCCTCGGCGCTGACGGCCATGGTCGCCCCGGGCGGGCGTGGGGCGCTCCCCCGGATGCCGACCACCGTCGCCGTGGCGAACGGCGTGCCGGCCTCGCACCACTCCTCGAGCCGCTCACCCAACTCGCGCATGTGCGCCTCCTCCCCGAGGTCCCGGTCCGACCAGTTGGGCCGCCCCGGCCGGCTGGGCCGGGTGCGCCGGCCCCGACGACGAGCGACCGCCCGATGCCGCCGCCAGGACCACGTCGGCCAGGTGGACCAGCGCGGCCAGGCTGTGCCCCTCCACGAAGTCGTCGACATGAGGGAGCGACGCGGCCATGCCGGCGGCCAGGGGCTGGTACCCCGGCTGGGCCTTGCGCGGGTTGGCCCACACCACGCGGTGGGCCAGGCGCGACAGTCGGGCCATCTGCCGGCCCAGCTCCTCGGGGTCGCCGCGTTCCCAGCCGTCCGACAGGACGACCACCACCGATCCGCGGGCGATGCCCCGCTGGCCCCACCGGTCGAGGAACTCCTTCACCAAGAGGCCGAGGCGGGTGCCCCCGCCCCGGTCGCTCGCCGCCTCCATGACGTCGGCCACGGCGCGGACCGGGTCCCCGCGGCCGAGCAGCGGCGTGACCCGCGTCAGACGGGTGCCCACGGTGAACACCTCGGTCCGTGGGTTCCGCCGCCGGCCGGCGGCGTGGGCGAAGTACAGCAGCGCCTCGGCGTAGGTGGCCATCGACCCGCTGACGTCGACCAGGAGCACCACCCGGCGCTCGCGGCGCCTCGGGG
>JAKAZC010000369.1 GCA_021826655.1 Actinomycetes bacterium
GGGCGGGGGTCGGGGCGGGTGCCGCCGGGGCGGCGGTCGGGGCGGTCGGGGCGGGTCCCGTCATCGCCGCACCACGACCGGGCGGCGATCGGTCTCGCGGTAGTTCCTGACATGCTCCTCGTAGTCGATGAAGAGCGGGGCGTCCGGGTCGAGCTTGCGCTCGAGCGAGCGGGTCGCGATGCGCTTGTCGAGCTCGTCGAGGCGGACCAGGGCCGCCGGGTCGTCGAGGTCGCGGACGTCGAACCTCGAGCGGGCCTGCTGGAACGCCACCCGCCCGCGCTCGGTCCGCACCAGCACGCTCGTCCAGCCGTCCATCGAGCCGACACTACCCACCGACAGGTCGGCGCTCCGGCCGAGGAAGTCCGCGCACTCGTCACAGCCCTTCAGCGCCGCCCCGTGGAACCGCTTCACGGGCTCGTCCACCGCCACCTCGCCGTCGCGGTACTCGACGATCATCCTCCCGCGGACCACGTCCACCTTGCTCACCCGGTCGAGGTCGACCCTCCTGCGGTCCCGGAGCTCGCGCAGGAGCAGCGCTTCGTAGTCGAAGCTCTTGGTGCACAGGAGGGCGATGGTCAGCACCACCGCGTCGACCCGGTGGGCACCGGTGGACCAGCGCCGTGCCTGCATGGCCCTGATCCCCTGTATCTCGCAGGGCGTGCCGACCACGGCGATGCGCGGCTTGGCCGGCAGCGGGTAGGCGCTCAGGTCGAGGGCGGCGAGCGCCATCGTCTGGTTGTAGAAGCTGCCGGACGCCGCGGCGATCTCCGCGGCCGTGGTGGCGATGGTCGCGACACCCTTCCAGGGCTCGTCGGGATCGGTGCTCGGCTTCGAGACGAGCGCGCCGTCGATCTCCCCCGAGGCGAGCAGGGCCGTCAGCAGGGCGGTCACCGCCCCTCCGTCCTGCACCTCGTCGGACCTCGCCGCGGCGCGCACCGCGTACTGCTCGACGACCGCGCCGAGCCCGTCCGCCGGCGGGCCGCCGGTGATCTTCCAGTAGGTGTCGGAGGAGTCCGGCCGGACGTCGGTGGCCACGACCTCCGCGTCCTCGGTGTCCTCGGCGACCGTCGACGGCGGCCAGAGGGCCTCGTAGCGCAGGCCGGCCCGCGGGCAGAAGTCCCAGCAGAGCGAGCAGCCGGTGCACATCTTCACCAGCTCGGGGAGGTTCGTGTCCTTGTCGAACCCGATCGAGTTGGACGGGCACACGGCCACGCAGGTCCCGCACTGCACGCAGCGGTCGGCGTCGATGACACCGGACTCGAGCTCCCAGAACCACACCTTGCCGGGAGCTTCCGCGATCCCGTTCATCTCCTCGCGCAGGCGGTAGCTGGTCACTGTCCCTCCTCGAGCGTGCGGCGGAGCTCGGCGCGCGGCGTGCGGCGCGCCCACCGGTGGAACGGTTCGTCGGGTCGCCGGTCGGTGCGGTAGCGCTCCACCACGCGCACCAGCGCGTCGGGCACCTTCCCGACCGGCATCGCCCCGGCGACCCAGTCGATGAAGGCGGCGTCGGGACCCAGGGACCCGCCGAGGCCGATGTCGACCGCCTCTTCGATGTGCTCCCCGACGTGTGCCAGGTCGCCGCGGAACCCGATGTCGGCCACCTGGGGCTGCGCGCAGGAGGCGGAGCACCCGGAGAAGTGCATGCGGATGACGCCGTCGTCCCGTCCGGCGTTCGGGCCACCGCCCCGGCCGGCGTTCGGGCCACCGTCGCGGCCCCCCGGCTCGTCACTCCCGGCCTCGTTCCCCTCACGCCCCAGCCGGCTGTCGAGTGCGCGAGCCCATCTCACCGCGCGCTCCTTGGTCTCGACCACCGCGAACCGGCAGAACTCGCTCCCCGTGCAGGCCACCACGCCCCGCTCGAACGGCCCGGGGAAGGGCGAGTAGGTCTGCAGGAGCGGCTCGGCCAGGAGCTGGTCGAGCCGGCCGTCGGGGATCCCGGTCAGGACGAAGTTCTGGTCCGTCCCGATGCGGACGGTGCCGTCGCCGTAGGTCTCCGCCAGGCGGGCCGCCTCTACCAGGTCGATGCCGTGCAGCCGCCCCACCGGCACCGAGCAACCCACGTAGGACAGCCCTTCCTGCTTCTGAGGGTGCACCCCCACGTGGTCCCCGCGGAACCGCCGCGTCAGCTCCTCCCCGGCCGGCGTGAGCGCGAAGCCCGCCCGCTCGGCGAGGGCGGACCGGAACCCCTCGGGACCGAGCTCCTGCACGAGGTACCTCATGCGGGCGAAACCGCGATGCTCGCGGTTGCCGAGCTCGCCGAAGAGCTGGGCGACGGCCCGGGTGAGCTCGACCGCCTGGTCGGGTCGGACGAAGACGTCGACGTCCTCGGCGATGCGCTCGCCGTCGGACAGGCCGCCCCCGACCAGCAGGTTCAATCCGACCGATCCGTCGGCCAGCCGGGCCGGCCACAGGCCGATGTCGTCGATCTCCACCCTGGCGCAGTCCTCGAGGCAGCCCGTCACCGCTATCTTGAACTTGCGGGGCAGGTTGGCGTACTCGCGGTTGCCGGTGAAGAACGCCGAGATCGCCCTGGCGACTCCGAGCGCGTCCACCACCTCGTCGCGGTCGACCCCGGACACCGGGCACGAGCACACGTTGCGTGCCGAATCGCCGCACGCCTGCACGGTGGTGAGCCCCACGTCGGCGAACCGCCCCCAGATCCGCGGGACGTCCTCAATGCGGATCCAGTGGAGCTGCACGTCCTGGCGCGTCGTCAGGTCGGCGTACCGGTTGCCGAAGACCGGGCTGTCGGCGGGTCCCTCGGCGAACGCGTCCGCGGCGATCCCGATCTCGCGCGCCTGCGCCGACGTCAGCACGCCGCCGGGGACCTTTATCCGCATCATCAGGGCGTCGCCGCCCTGCCGCTGGGGGTAGATGCCGACCCACTTCAGCCGTTCGAGCTCGCCGGGCTCGGCGT
>JAKAZC010000370.1 GCA_021826655.1 Actinomycetes bacterium
GCCCACGGGCCGTGCTTCGCGCGGGCCCGTCCGGGTGCGTCACGTCGCCCCCAGGACGTCGGCCGACCGGGGACGGGCCCGGGTGGGCTACGCGATCGGGCGCGGCTTCGGCCCGGCGGTCAGGAGGAACCGGGGTCGCCGCCGGCTCCGGGCGGCCGTCTCCGACCTGGTCTCCGGCCTGCCGGCCGGCTGCTACCTCCTGTCGGCCGATCCCTCGGTGACCGAGGTGGAGTACTCCGAGCTCGTCGTCGCGGTGAGGGACGCCATGACGGCGGCCGCCCGGGGCACGGAGCGCTCGAAGGAGGGCGGCGGGACGGGGGGGCTCCCCCGCGCCCGGGTGGTGGAGCGATGACCGAGGGCGAGACGTTGGAAGAGTCACGGGACGGGACGGCTCACGAGGCGAGCCGCGAGCCGGGGCACGAGACCGCCCGGCGGCGAGGGCCGGGCCGCCGGGCCGGCCTCGCCCTCATCGCGCTCTACCAGGTGGTCCGGGCCGACCGACCGTCCCCGTGCCGGTACTGGCCGTCCTGCTCGGCCTACGCCGCCGAGGCGATCGAGGTCCACGGGCTGTGGCGCGGCACCCGGCTGGCGGTCCGCCGGGTGCTGCGGTGCCGGCCGTTCGGCCCGCACGGCATCGATCTGGTACCGCTGAAGGTCGACCGAGGGAGAAGATCGTGAGCGCAGTCGCCCTTCTCACGCACCCGATGCTCGGGGAGAACTCCCTCTTCCACCTGGTCGGCCAGATCTTCCACCCGGTGTTCGTCGTCGTGGCGACCGTTCTCGCGGCGATCTACGGCGTCATCCCCAACTACGCGATCGCGATCGTCCTCCTGACGATCCTGATCATGGCGATCCTGACACCATTGACGGTCAAGAGCACCAAGTCGATGATCGCCATGCAGCGGATACAGCCGGAGATAACCCGGCTCCGACAGAAGTACAAGGGGCCCGAGAACCGGGAGCAGCTCAACCAGGAGCTGATGCGCGTCTACAAGGAGCAGGGGGTGAACCCCGCGGGGAGCTGCCTGCCGATGTTCCTTCAGATGCCGTTCCTGATCGTCCTTTACGACGTCATCCGGGGGCTCTCCAATACGGTGACGGTGCACGGCCACGAGGTCGCAAGCCCTCGCTACATCCCGACCTCTTCGAAGATGTACCACGGCCTCGTGGCCAGTCACGGGGCAATGGTCTCGTTCGGCATGAACCTCGCGCTCAAGCCCTTCTCCCATCACGCGAACTGGTACGGCTACATCCCCTATTTCTCCCTGGTTATCGCAGCGGTGGTGCTGCAATTCGTACAGATGAGCCAGATGAACAAGCGGAATCCCGGGGCCATGCAGGCGAACCCGCAGATGATGAAGATGCAGAAGATAATGCCGATATTTTTTGCGTATATCTACTTCCTCATTCCGGCGGCCGTCGTGATCTACATGATCGTCTCGACGGCGATCCGGATCGGCACGCAGGACGTGCTGTTCCGGACGGGCATCGTGCAACCCGCGGGTGAACGGGCGATCCCGCCGGGGGGGAAGGCCGCGGCCGGGGGGGCCAAGGCGAAGGGAGCGATCCCCGCGAAGTCCTCGGTGACGGAACCGGAGGAGACCAAGCGCGGATCGAACGGCAAGGCGGATCCGGGCGAGAAGGCCGGGACCTCCGGGACAGGGGCCAAGCCCGTGCCGGGGAGGCGCCCGCCGGCAGCCAAGGGGCGGCCCGGCGGGACGAGCAACGGTGCCGCCAATGGTAGTACCAGCGGTACTACCCCCCCGAAAGCCCATCCCCGGGCCAAGGGCAAGCGGACGAGAAAGGCGCGTTGACGCGTGGAATGGGTTGAGGTGACCGGTCGCTCGCTCGAGGAGGCCAAGGAGGCGGCGCTCGATCAGCTGGGGGTGGCCGAGGACGACGCCGAATTGGTGATCCTCGCGGAGCCGAAGGCCGGCCTGTTCGGCCGGGTCCGGGGTGAGGCCAGGGTGCGGGCCCGTGTCCGCCCGGCCGGACCGAGACCGAAGCGGGCCCGCCGCCCCCGCGAGCGCGGACGCGCTGACGAGGCCGGCCGAGGCTCGAGGGGATCGGGGAACGGCAGCCGCTCGGGCCAACGAGAGGCATCGAACGGGGAGGCGCCCGGCGACGCGACGGTGCGCTCCGGCGACGAGGTCGGTGCCGGCGCGGCAGGGAGTGCGCCGGGTGGCGGAGGAGGTCAGAGCCGCTCTGTCCGGAGGCGCCGGAGCCGAGGCGCCGGTCAGGGAAGCGGCGGGAACGGCGGGAATGCGGCGCCGCGGGAAGGCGCCGCAGGACCCCGGCCGGGGCGGCCGGAGGCGTCCGAGAGCTCGACACCAGATGAGGAGAGGGCAATGGCAGAAGGAATGACGCTGGAGGAGCAGGCGGCGGTCGCTCGTGATTTCGTCGAAGGGCTGCTCCGGGAGTATGGCCTCTCCGGGACGGTCGAGACGCGGGTCATCGACGAGGAGACGGTGGAGATCGCTGCCACGGGTCCGGACCTGGGCATCCTGGTGGGACCCCGCGGCTCGACGCTGGCCGCGGTGCAGGACGTGACTCGGACGGTGGTGCAGCGCAAGTTCCCGACGAGGACCGACCGGATCCTGGTGGACGTCGCGGGATACCGGGAGCGCCGTGCCGAGGCCCTGGGACGCTTCAGCCGCCAGGTGGCGCAGGAGGTCATCGAGTCGGGCACAGCGAAGTCACTGGAGCCGATGTCGCCGGCTGACCGCAAGGTGGTGCACGACACGGTCAACGGGATCGACGGCGTCGTCACCCGGTCCGAGGGGGAAGACCCCTCCCGCTATATCGTCATCGCGCCTTCGGAGTGACCGGTGGGGTCGATCGGCCCCGGCACGCCCTCGGTTGCTCGCGATCGGCCGGCGGACCTCCGGCCCCACCTACTCCCCCAT
>JAKAZC010000371.1 GCA_021826655.1 Actinomycetes bacterium
GCAGGTGCGGGTGCGGGAGGTGGCGCGCGACAAGCGCCACAACCACGACAAGCGGCCGGTCTGGCTGGGGCCCCACCTCAAGCCGCCCGAACTCCAGCCGATCCCGTATTCGTTCCGAGGGTGAGGCGGGGGACAAACGCCAAGCAAAAACGCACACTCATTTTGTTGCTATATAATAACAACAATCCCATCCCACCCTTTGACCACCCCCCCCCCCCCCCGGCACACCCCCGCCCAACCCCCCCCCCCCCGCGGGCGGCCCCCGCCTCATCACCGGCGCCTGGGTGACGATCAACGTCTTGCGCCGCACCCTCGGGTGCACCCTCCCCATCCAGGTGTGGCACCTGGGGACCGCCGAGCTGGGGCCGTTCGAACGGACCCTCTTCGAGGACCTGGGGGTGGAGGTCGTCGACGCGGCCGAAGTACGGCGGACCCACCCGGTCCGCCTCCTCGGGGGCTGGGAGCTCAAGCCCTACGCGCTGGCCCACTGCCGCTTCGCCGAGGTCCTCCTCCTCGACGCCGACAACGTCCCCGCAGCCGACCCGACGCCCCTCTTCGACGCCTGGCAGCTGGACGAGGGGGGCGGTGCCGCCTTCTGGCCCGACGTCGAGCGCCTCACCGAGGCCAGCCCCATCTGGGACCTGGTCGGCCTCCCCTACCGGCCCGTCACCTCGTTCGAGACGGGCCAGGTCCTCCTACGCAAGGCGGACGTGTGGCACCCGCTGATGGTGGCCCTGCACCTGAACGCCCACTCCGACCTCTACTACCGGTACCTCAACGGGGACAAGGACACCTTCCTCTTCGCCTGGCTGCTCACCGGGCGCCGCTGGGCCATGCCCGGCACGCCCCCCCAGGTCCTCTCCCACACCGTCTACCAGCACGACTTCGAGGGACGGGTGACCTTCCAGCACCGGACCGGCGCCAAGTGGGTGCTGCGCGGCGACAACCGCGCCGAGCCCGGGTTCGCCCTCGAGGCCGAGTGCCTGGCCTACGTGCGTGAGCTCCGCGCCCTGTGGTCCGGGCGCATGGTCCGCATCCCCGAACGGTCCCCGGCCGCGCAGGACGCCGAACGTGTCCTGGCCACGACCCGGTGGTTCAGCTACGAGCGCCTCGGCGCCGACACCCGGCTCCTCGAGCTCCGCAACGGCCACCGGGTCGGCCGGGGCTTCAGCCCGCACGAGCGTGCCTGGTATGTGGAGGATGGAACGGACGCCGGACCCGATGAGCCTGATGGACCTGCTGGCGCCGACCCTGGCGGACCGGCCGGACCGCCGGCCGCGCTCCGGCTCGTCCTCCTCGGCGACGACAGCGTCACCTGCCGCCTCACCCCCGGCGACGACGGCACCTGGCGGGGAACCTGGGAGCACACACCTGGGTTCGAGGTGGAGCTCACCCCCGTGCACGAGGAAGCTGGCGTCGCTGGCGTCAATGGCAGCGCCGTTGGCACCGGCGGCGCGGTCGACATCGCCACCGGGAACGTCCCCGGCGCCAGCGGTCCCGTCCCCGGCGCACCGATGGAGGCACCGACCCCGGTCGGCCTCGACACCGACCAGGTCCGCGGCCTGCTGGCCCACCTGTCGGCCGGCGGGCGCACCGGGGCCGAGCGTGACGCCATGGTCACCACACTGGCCACCCTCGCCGGCGCCTTCCCCGGGCTCACCGCCCGGCTACGCCACGAGCTCACCCTGTGGGAGGCGAGAGGCGACGAGCTGGTGTGCGACGCCATCAGGGCCGCCATCGACGAGGCGGACCGGCAGGACGCCCGGGCCGGTACCCCGTCACTGCACGGGCGGCGCAACCCGGGGGCACGGCCCGAGGGGTCCCGGCCCGAGTGGCGCTACGAGCCCCTGCCCTCGCCCCCGGCGGCCACCGATCCCCGGGTGCTGGTGCTCACCCCGGTGAAGGACGCCGAAGAACACCTCGACCGCTACTTCGAGCTGCTCGGCCGGCTCGACTTCCCGCCGGACCGCCTGTCGCTGGGCATCCTCGAAGGTGACAGCACCGATGGCACCTGGGCCGCCCTGACCGCCCGTCAGGGCGAACTGCGCCGCCGGTACCGCCGGGTGACGCTCCTCCGGCGGGACTTCGGGTTCCGGCTGCCGCCCGGCGTCCCCCGCTGGAACCACGCCTTCCAGCTGGCCCGCCGGACGGTCCTGGCCCGGGCCAGGAACCACCTCCTCGTCGGTGCCCTGGGCGACGAGGACTGGGTCCTGTGGCTCGACGTGGACGTGTGCGACTACCCCCCGACCGTCCTCCGCGATCTGCTCGCCGCCGGCCGCGACATCGTCCAGCCTCACTGCGTGGTGGCGTACGGCGGGCCCACGTTCGACTGGAACGCCTGGCGGGAGCACGGTCAGGTGCGGATGGACCAGCTCCGAGGCGGCCCCGACCTGGTCCGCCTGGACGCCGTGGGCGGGACCATGCTGCTGGTGCGGGCGGACGCCCACCGCAACGGGCTCGTCTTCCCCCCCATGCTCTACGGCGGTGGGAGCCGGTGGGCGCGCGACCCCCACCCCGTGTTCCGTGCTCCGGGCGAGGTCGAGACGGAGGGCCTCGGGATCATGGCCAAGGACATGGGCTACGAGTGCTGGGGCATGCCCAACCTCGAGATCGTCCACGCCGACCGGTGACCGCCCCGGGCGCCCCGTCACCGGCCCGGACCGGACCCCGGTGACCGGACCGGACCGGACCGCGGTGAGCGGCTCCCGCCTCCTCTTCGTCACCCCCGAGCCGCCCTCGGCCACCGGCGGGGGCCTGGCCATGCGGGCCGGCTCCGTCCTCGGCGCCCTGGCCGGTGCCGGGTGGGAGGTGCACGTCCTCGTCGTGCCGGTCCACGGGGACCGCCCCGGCGGCGGTGGGCCCCTGGTGACCCGGTTCGCGGCCGCCTACGACGTG
>JAKAZC010000028.1 GCA_021826655.1 Actinomycetes bacterium
CCGCCGCCAAGGCCAAGCTGCTCGGCTGAGCCCGGCGCCGTCGGCTGAGCCCGGCGCCGTCGGCTGAGCCCGGCGCCGTCGCCTCAGCCCGGCGCCGTCGCCTCAGCACGGCCGGCGCTCCGGGGGGTGGACCTCGTCGAAACCCGAGGCCAGGAGCCGGAACGCCCGGTCCACCTCCGCCACCAGGTCACCGTCGTCCCCCCGGGCCCAGCAGGCGAACGCCGCCATGGCCGCTCCCAGTGCGGCGCGGGCGAGGGTCTGGGGGGCCAGGTCGTCCGGGGACCCGCCGAGGCGCGACGCGGCGAATCCGGCCACCACCTCGCACCACTCCTCGTAGCGCACGGCCGAGTGGGCCACCAGGGTCGGCACGGTACCGATCAGGACCATGCGGATCCGGAGCTCGTCGAGCTCCCCCGCACCGAACCGGTTGGTGGCCATGACCGACCGGCGGAGGACGTCCATGAGGGGCTCGTCGGCCGGGGCCTCGCCCAGGCGGTCCCGCAGGCGGCCGAGCTCGGTGTCGAATTCACCCCACACGACGTCGGGCTTCGACTCGAAGTACCGGAAGAAGGTCCGCCGCGAGATGCCGACCGCGCCGGCGATCTCGTCGACCGTCGTCTCGTCGTACCCCCGACGGGTGAAGAGGTCGAGCGCGACGCGGGCGACGTCCTGGCGCGACGTGCTGGCCGGACGCCCGCGCGCCGGTTCCGGGGACCCGCCGCCGTCACCGTCACCCACCGCCGTCACCGGTCCCCCGTCGTCACGCTTCCATTTTGGCATCGAGTGCACTAAATTGCACCCACTGACCGATCTCCCGGCGCGAGCCGACCGACCACCGGAGGACCCATGACCGTCACCACGACCGAGGAGAGCACCGGGGGCTCCGCCGCCGGGCCGGACGTACCCACGTCCGACGACACCCCGACCGCGCCGCTCGTCACCACCGAACTGCTGGTGGAGGACGTGTCCATCGACGGGATGTGCGGCGTCTACTAGGCCGCCGGACACGACCCTCATCCCCGACCCTCCCGTGAACGCGACCGCATACGACCCGGCGCGCGCCTGGGCCCTCCACCCCAAGGTGGCCCTCCGGCCGGAGTCGTTCGGTGCCCTGGCGTACCACTTCGGCACCCGCCGACTCTCGTTCCTGAAGAGCCGCACCCTGCTCACCCTCGTCGAGTCACTGGCCGACCACCCGTCGGGACTCGCCGCGTGCCGGACCGCGGGCGTGCCGGACGAGGAGCTCCCGGCCTACGAGCGGGCCCTCGCCACCCTGGCCGACACCGGCATGATCTGCGAGCGGGTGGCGTGACCCTCGCCGGCCCCGACACCGGGTTCCGCCTGGTCGACCGCTTCGCGCAGGGGCTCGACGCACCGATCTGCCTGACCTGGGAGCTCACCTACGCCTGCAACCTGGCATGCGTCCACTGCCTCTCCAGCTCGGGTCGTCGCGACCCCCGGGAACTGTCGACCGGGGAGTGCAAGGCGCTCATCGACGAGTTCGAGCGGATGCAGATCTTCTACGTGAACATCGGTGGGGGCGAACCCACCATCCGTTCCGACTTCTGGGAGCTGGTCGACTACGCCACCGACCACCACGTCGGGGTGAAGTTCTCGACCAACGGGTCTCGCATCACCGGGGCGGTCGCCGACCGCCTGGCCGCCAGTGACTACGTCGACGTGCAGCTGTCGCTCGACGGGGCGACGGCCGAGGTCAACGACGCGGTCCGGGGAGCGGGCTCGTTCGCCACCGCGGTCACCGCCATGGAGCGCCTGGCCGCCGCCGGATTCATCGGGTTCAAGCTGTCGGTGGTCGTCACCCGGCACAACGTCGGCCAGCTCGACGCGTTCCGGGCCCTGGCCGACCGGTACGGCGCCCAGCTCCGCCTGACCCGCCTGCGCCCGGCGGGCCGGGGTGCGGACGTGTGGGAGGAGCTGCATCCGACCGCCGACCAGCAGCGTGAGCTGTACGACTGGCTGGTGGCCCGGGGCGAGGACGTCCTCACCGGCGACTCGTTCTTCCACCTCGCCGCCTTCGGCGACGCCCTCCCCGGCCTCAACCTGTGCGGGGCCGGACGGGTGGTCTGCCTGGTCGACCCGGTGGGCGACGTCTACGCCTGCCCGTTCGCCATCCACCCGGAGTTCCTGGCCGGCAACGTACGGGGTCCGGGCGGGTTCACCTCGGTGTGGCGCGGGTCCGAGCTGTTCACCGAGCTCCGCTCGCCGCAGAGCGCCGGCGCCTGTGCGTCCTGCGGCCACTACGACGCCTGCCGCGGCGGGTGCATGGCGGCGAAGTTCTTCACCGGCCTGCCCCTCGACGGCCCCGACCCCGAGTGCGTGCTCGGCCACGGGGAGCAGGCACTCGGCGCCCGGGCTTCGGTCGCCGCGCCCCGCCCCTCGCCCGACCACTCGGCACGACCCCGACGTGTGGCCGTGGCGCTTTCCCCGGCGCATCGGCCCGACCGCCGCTGCGACGAGAGCCCGCTGGCCGGGACCGCCCTCCGGGCGGAGTGACGGTGGCGACCCTGACCGACCCGGTCGCCCTCGGGCGCCGGGAGGCGCCGTCCCGCGTGGTGTTCGGGCCCCACGAGACCAACCTGGGGCTCGGCCGCGCCCTCGGGGACCGCCACGTCGCCTACTACGCCGCCCGGGCGGCAGGTGGTGCCGGGGTCCTCGTGACCGAGACGGCCTCGGTCCACCCGTGGGACTGGCCCTACGAGCGGGCCCCGCTGGCCGCCGAGTGCGGGCCCGGGTGGCGCGCCGTGGTCGAGGCGTGCCGCCCCCACGGCACCGTGGTGCTGGCCGGCCTGGGCCACGCCGGTGGTCAGGGCTCGAGCGCGTTCTCGCAGTCGGTGCTGTGGGCCCCGTCGCCGGTGGCCGACGCCGCGGGCCGCGAACTGCCGATGGCGATGGGCACCGTCGAACTGGCCGCCCTCGTCGACGGGTTCGCCGCCGCGGCCGCCACGGCCGCCGACGCCGGCGTGGACGGGGTGGAGGTCGACGTCGGTGCCCTGTCGCTCCTCCGCCAGTTCCACTCGGGCATCACCAACCTGCGCGACGACGCCTACGGCACCGACCGGCTGCGGCTCACCCGCGAGGTCCTCGACGCGGTCCGGGTCGCCGTCGGCCCGGACCCGATCGTCGCCCTGCGCCTGTCCTGCGACGAGTTGGCTCCGTGGGCGGGCGTCACCCCCGGGCACGCCGCGGACCACGTCGACCAGCTGGCCGACCGGGTCGACCTGCTGACGGTCGTGCGCGGCGGCCCCTACTCGTCGACCGCCTACCGCCCCGACGCCCACACACCCGAGGGCTTCAACACCGAGCTGTGCGCCGCCATGCGCCGGGCTGCCGGCGGGCGGGTCCCGGTCGTCCTGCAGGGCAGCGTTGTCGACCCGGTCCGTGCGGGCCGGGCACTGGCCGACGGCGTCGCCGACCTGGTCGAGATGACCCGTGCCCAGATCGCCGACCCGGGCCTGGTGGCGCAGGTGCGCGCCGGCCGGCCGTCCGAGGTCCGCCCCTGCATCCTGTGCAACCAGGCGTGCCGGGTGCGGGACAACCGCAACCCGTTGGTCACCTGCGTCGGCGAGCCGCGTGCCGGCCACGAGACGGTGGACGTCGACCCGGCCGTCGATCCGGCCGACGGACGCGGGCTCCCGGCGGTCGACGTGCTGGTGGTGGGCGCCGGCCCGGCCGGACTCGAGTGCGCCCGCGTGCTGGCCGTGCGGGGTCACGGGGTCACCGTCGTCGACCGTGCGACGGTGACGGGCGGCGCGTTGCGCGCCGCCGCGGTCGGCCCCGGGCGCGAACGGCTGGCCGACCTGACCGGGTGGCTGGCGGCCGAGTGCGCCCGCCTGGGCGTGACCGTCGAGCTCGGTCGCGAGGTCGGGGTCGTCGAGCTCGACCTGGCCAGGGCGGCGGGTCGCGCGGTGGTGGTGGCGACCGGCGGCCGTCCGGCCCCGTGGGCCCACCCCACCGACGGGTCGGTCGCGGTGGTGGACGCCGCCGCCGCCCTCTCCGGCGGGGCCGGGGTGTTGCCCGGGGGCCCGGTCGTCGTCCACGACCCGGTCGGCGGGCCGGTCGCCGTGGGGGTGGCCGAGTGGCTGGCGGCCGCGGGCCGCGACGTCGCCCTGGTGACGCCCGACCCGATCGCCGGGACGCTCCTGTCGCTCAGCGGCGACCTCGCCGACGCCAACACCCGGCTGCAGCGGGCCGGTGTGCGACGCGAGCTGCGGGCGGTGGTGCGCCGGATCGGGTCGGGGTGTGTCCACGTGGAGGACGTCTGGACCGGCGAGGCCCGCGCCGTGCCCGCCGCCGTCGTGGTCGACTGCGGCCACCGGCTGCCCGACGAGGACCTCTACGACCGACGACCCGGCACCTTGCGGGCCGGGGACTGCGTCGCCCCGCGCACGGTGCTCGAGGCCGTCCTGGAGGGACGACGCCGGGCCCTCGAGATCAGCGGCGCGGTGCCCGCCGCCCGCGTCCCCACCACGACAGGAGCGCCCACGTGAACGACACCGCCACCCCATCGCCCGACGACCGGACCCGGGGGCGGGTGGCCGGCAAGGTGGCCCTCGTCACCGGGGCGGCCCGCGGCCAGGGTCGCAGCCACGCCGTCCGCCTGGCGGCCGAAGGCGCCGACATCGTCGCCGTCGACGTCTGCGCCCCGATCGACCACGTCCACTACGCCCTGGCCACACCCGACGACCTGGCCACCACGTCCCGTCTCGTCGAGGAGGCCGGGGGGCGGGTCTTCTCCGCCGCAGTCGACGTGCGCGACCAGACCGCCCTGGCCGAGGCGGTGTCCGCGGGGGCCGACGCGCTCGGCGGCCTCGACATCGCCGTGGCGAACGCCGGCGTCTGCTCGATCCAGCGATGGGACGAGGTGACACCCGAGCTGTGGGACACGGTCATCGGCATCAACCTCACCGGCGTGTGGAACACGTGCACCACCGCCATCCCCCACCTCCTGGCCCGCGGCGGGGGGTCGATGATCCTGGTCAGCTCGACCGCCGGGCTGAAGGGTCAGCCGTTCCTCACCCCCTACGTCGCCTCCAAGCACGGCATGGTGGGGATCATGCGGAGCCTGGCCAACGAGCTCGCCTCCCGCCACATCCGGGTGAACTCCCTCCACCCCACGGGCGTGGACACCCCGATGCTGAACGGGATGACCGGGTTGACCGAGCGCATCGAGGCGAGCCCCGATGTCGGATCGATCTTCCTCAACTCGCTGCCCGTCGACCTGGTCCGGGCCGAGGACGTCTCCCACGCCGTCCTGTTCCTGGCCTCCGACGAGGCCCGGTACGTGACGGGACTCACCATGACCGTCGACGCCGGGGCCTCGGCCCGGTGACCACGGCGGGCCGCGGGTCGGCACCATGAGCGCCACCGGCCGCTACCGGCACCTCTTCACCCCGCTGCGCCTCGGTCCGGTGACGGTGGCCAACCGGATCGTGTTCTCGGCGCACTTGACCAACTACGCCACCGACGGACTGCCGACCGAGCAGCACGTCGCCTACTACGCGGCGCGTGCGGCCGGCGGCACCGGGCTGATCATCACCGAGGAGCACTCCACCCACCCGACGGACTGGCCCTACGAGAAGCTCATCCACGGCTACCTCCCCCGCGTGGTCGACAGCTACCGGCGGATCACCGATGCGGTCCACGCCCACGACGTCCCGATCTTCGCCCAGCTCAACCACAACGGGGGCCAGGCCTCGTCGATGTACTCCCGCCTGCCGGTGTGGGCGCCGAGCCCGGTCCCCGACCCACTGTTCCGCGAGGTGCCGAAGGCGGTCGAGCACCACGAGATCGTCGAGATCGTCGACGGCTACGCCGCCGTCGCCGCCCACTGCGTCGCCGGCGGGTTCGACGGCGTCGAGCTCCAGTGCTCCCACTCCTCGATCGTCCGGGGCTTCCTGTCGCCGGCCACCAACCGACGCGCCGACGGGTACGGCGGGGACCTGGCCGGCCGGGCCCGCCTCCTGCTCGAGATCGTCGACGCGGTGCGGTCGACCATCGGGTCGGACCGGGCGCTCGGGGTGCGCCTGTGCGGCGACGAGCTGATCGAGGGCGGCACCGGGATCGACGACGCCGTGGCCGTGGCCCGGATGGTCGAGGCCACCGGACAGGTCGACTACATCAACACCTCGATCGGCGTGGCCACGGCCACGCTGTACATGATCGAGGCCAGCATGCAGGTCCCTCCCGGCTACGCCCTGTTCATCCCGAGCGCCATACGCGCCGCCGTCGGCCTGCCCGTCGTCGGCGTCGGCCGGTTCAAGGACCCCCTCCAGGCCGACCGGGCACTGGCCGACGGTGTGTGCGACCTGGTGGGCGTGGTGCGCGGCCAGATCGCCGACGCCGACTTCGCGGCCAAGGCCCGCTCGGGGCAGGCCACCGACATCCGGACCTGCCTGTCGTGCAACCAGGAGTGCGTCGGTCGCATGGGACTGAACCGTTGGCTCGGTTGCATCGAGAACCCCCGCACCGGCCGGGAGGCACGATCGGTGCCGACGCCGAGGCGGCGGCGCTCGGTGGTGGTGGTGGGCGGCGGCCCGGGCGGGTTGCAGGCGGCCGTCACCGCGGCCGAACGCGGCCACCGCGTGGTCCTCTTCGAGCGCCACGACCGCCTGGGCGGCCAGGCCCACGTCGCCGCGGCCGTTCCCAGCCGGGCAGAGTTCTTCGACATCGCGCGCAACCTGATCGTGGCCGCCCGCCGCGAGGGGGTCGAGCTGCGCACGGGGGTCGAGGCCACCGCGGCCACCGTCCGGGCCGAGTCGCCGGACGCGGTGATCGTGGCCACCGGGGCCCGCCCGGCCCGGCCGTGGTGGGCCGGGGACGAGCCGCGGGTGGTCGACGTACGCGACGTGCTCGAGGGTCGCGTCCGGCCCGAGGGACGGGTGGTCGTCGTGGACGAGCTCGGCTTCCATCAGGCCACCTCCACCGCCGAGCTGCTGGCCGACCGGGGGTGCACCGTCGAGATCGTGACCAACGGCATGGTCGTGGGTCAGGACCTCGGGATCACGCTCGACCTGGAGACGTGGAACGTGAAGGCCCACGCCAAGGGGATCGTCCAGAGCGTCGACCTCGTGCCGATGGGGGTGTCGCCGCCCGACGACGGCGCGGACGGGCTCGTCCTCCGCCTCCAGCACCACCCCACCGGCACCGATCGGGTCCGAGCCTGCGACTGGGTCGTCTGTGCCGTCCACCAGCGTCCCGACGACGACCTGTGGCACGCCCTCGACGGTGCGCCGTTCGAGGTCCACCGGATCGGTGACTGCCTCGCCCCCCGCCGCGCCCACGCCGCCGTCATCGAGGGCCACCGCGTGGCGGTCGCGCTGTGAGCCCGCCCGCCACCGGGTCGCTGGCCGTCGTGGTGGCCCGCGACGGCCGACTCCCCGTCGGTGCGGTCGAGGCGGTGCGCGAGTGCGGTGGCCGGGCCGTCGTGGTCGGGTCCGGTGCCGAGGCCGCCGCCCGGTCCCTGTCCGGTGGGGTGCACGCCCGGTGGGCCGAGACCGGTCCCGGCCTCCGACCCGCCGCACTGGCCGAGGCGCTCGCTCCGGTGGTCGGCGGTGCGGCGTTGGTGGTCCTGCCCGCGTCCCCCGACGGACGTGACCTGGCACCCCGGCTGGCGGCCGCGACCGGGCGGCCGCTCGTGGCCCGGGTGCTCGAGGTGGCGACGGGGACCGCCGACGACGGATCCCCGTGTGTCCGCGCCCAGGCGACCCGGATCGACGACCGGGTGCTCCTGCCGGTCGAGGTGCACGGCCCGGCCGTGGTGACCCTCGCCGTGGGCGGTCGACTCGCCGGTCACGACGCGACCGCAGCGTCGGGGTCCGTCGTGGAGGAGCTGGTCCTCCACCTGCCCGTCGCCGGCGAACGGTGCGGCCCCGACCCCGAACTCGTCGAGGTGCTGGCCCCGGACCTCCGCACCATGGACCTGTCCGACGCCACCCGGGTCCTGGCCGGCGGCGCCGGGCTGGTGGCCGGGCTGGACGACACCCGGGCCACGGCGTCGTTCGCCCTCCTCACCCGGGTGGCGGCCGCGCTGGGCGGCTCGGCCGGTGCGACCCGGGTCGCCACCGACGCCGGCTGGACCGGTTACGAGCGGCAGATCGGCACGACCGGGGTGACGGTCGACCCCGACCTCTACCTTGCGTTGGGCGTGTCGGGCGCCGCGCAGCACACCGGCGGCATCGGTGCACCCCGCCACGTGGTCAGCGTCAACACCGACCCGTCGTGCCCGATGACGGCCATGGCCGACCTGGGCCTGGTGGCCGACGCCGGGTCGCTGCTGGTCGAGCTCGCCGGGCGCCTCGGCATCGTGGAAGAACCCGGACAGGTCCCGGCCGGTGAACGGACCGGGACCGCGGCGACCGGGGACGGGCATGCCTGAGTCGGCGAGCGCTCCGGGGACGGGCACCGGGGGGACCGGAGGTCCGGGAGGTCCGGGGGTCGCGCCCGAGGGTGCGTCGTTCGACGCCGTCGTTGTCGGCGCGGGTCCCGCCGGCGCCTCGGCCGCGCTCGCCCTGGCCCGGGCGGGGCGCCGTGTGGTCCTGGTCGAGCGCGGCACGTTCCCCGGGGCCAAGAACGTCTACGGCGGCGTCGTCTACGGCCGCGTGCTCGACGACATCGTCCCCGGATGGTGGGAGGAGGTCCCGGTCGAGCGCTGGATCGTGCGGCGGTCCACGATGATGATGACGGGCACCCAGTCGCTGTCGGTCGACTTCCGCACCGACGCGTGGGGCAGCGCCCCCTACAACGGCATGACGACGCTCCGCTGCCACTTCGACGCCTGGCTGGCCGGCAAGGCCACCGACGCCGGGGCCCGCCTCCTCACCTCGACCGTGGCCACCGGACTGGTGCGCGACGACGGCGGGCGGGTGATCGGCGTCCGGACCGACCGCGACGGTGCCGAGCTCCGCGCCCCGGTGGTGATCGCCTGCGACGGGGTCAACTCGTTCCTGGCCAAGGAGGCCGGGCTCCTGCCCCGGGCCGAGGCGTCGCACCACACGCTCGGGGTGAAAGAGGTGCTCGACCTGCCGCCCGGGGCCGTCAACGAGCGGTTCGCCGTCCAGGACCACGAAGGGGTGGACGTGGAGATCCTCGGCTGCACCCGGGAGATCCCGGGTGGGGGCTTCCTCTACACCAACGCGGACTCGGTGAGCATCGGCGTCGTGCTGTCGCTGCCGGAGCTGGCCGCCTCGGGTCGTCGGCCCGAATCGCTCATCGCCGACCTGAAGGCCCATCCGGCGATCGCGCCGCTCCTGCGGGGGGCGACCCTGCGCGAGTACTCCGCCCACCTCATTCCCGAGGGCGGCTACGACACCATGCCCGCCCTGGCCACCGACGGACTGCTGATCGCCGGCGACGCCGGCGCCATGACGCTGGCCGCCGGGCTGTGGCTCGAGGGCGTGAACTTCGCCATCGGATCGGGCTTCGCCGCGGGTCGGGCCGCCGACCGGGCACTGGCCCGCGGCGACTGCTCGACCGCCGGGCTCGCCTCCTACCGGGCGGACCTCGAGGACCAATTCGTGTTGGCCGACCACAAGCGGCTGCGCAAGGCGCCGTCGCTGGTGCTCTCGGAACGCGTCCAGCAGCGGTACCCGGGACTGCTGTGCGACCTGGCCGAAGGGATGTTCACCGTGACCAATCCGATCCCGAAGGCCGGCGGACTGGCCCTCACCCGGTCGGTGGCGGCCCGGCACGGCGTGACGCTCCGTCAACTCGCCGGTGACACCCTCCGCGGCCTGAGGATCTTCGGATGAGCGCGGGACCGACCGGAGCCCGCCGGTGGGACGGGATCTCGTTCGACGAGCGGATGGCCACCGTCGACTTCCGGGTCGGGGCGCGGGCCCACATCACCGTCGATGCCGACGTGTGCCGGTCGTGCACCACCAAGGCCTGCGTGCACGCGTGCCCCGCCGATCTCTTCGCTCCGACGTCCGACGGGGGCATCCTGTTCAACTACGAGGAGTGCTTCGAGTGCGGGACCTGCTACATGGTCTGCAATTCGGCGGGGGCGCTCACCTGGACCTATCCCGACGGCGGCCACGGCGTCGTCTTCCACCACGGATGACCACGACCCCGTCCCCGTCCCCGGTCCCGACCCCCGGCGGCCCCCTCGTCGTGGCCTGCCTGCGCATCGGTGACCTGCGACCGGCGGTCGACCCCCTCGAGGGCACCGTCACCCGGGACCGGCTCGGCGTGGGGCTCGCACCGGCCGACGCCGCCGCGCTCGAACACGCGCTGCGCCTCGCCGACGCCTGGTCCGGCCGGATGGTGGCCGTGTGCGCCGGACCCGCGTCGGTCGAGCCCGTCCTGGCCGACGTGGCCGCTCTGGGCGTCGCCGTCGTGCGGGTCCCGCTGGGCGACGAGGACGACGCGCACCGGTACCTCGGCGAGCTGGGCCGGGACGAGCGCGACCTGGCCCGGACCCTGGTGGCCGCCCTCGCCCCCTTCGGCCGGCCCGACCTGGTGGTGTGCGGCGACCGGTCGGTCGACCGCGGCACCGGGGCCCTCCCCGCCTTTCTGGCCCACGAACTCGGGGCGGCCCAGGCCCTCGGCCTGGTGGTCCTGGCCCCCGCCGACCCCGTCGGCGACCGACCGACGCTGCTCGTCGAACGTCGCCTCGACGGAGGCTGGCGGGAGCGGCTCCGGGTGGCGCTCCCGGCCGTGTGCTCGGTGGAGGGCGCGGGCGTACGGTTGCGCCGGGCACCGCTGGCCGGGGTCCTGGCCGCCGCGGGTCGACCCGTCCCCGTCGACCGGTCGCCGGCCGGGGCCGCCGCACCCGGCTCCGGTCCGTGCCACGTGGGCGCCCCCCGTCCGTACCGGCCACGGACCAGGGTCCTGCCCGGCCCCCACGACGCCGACCCACGCCTGCGCCTGCTGGCGCTGACCGGGGCACTGGTGGCCCACGACCCGCCGGCGTTGGTCCATCCGGCCGACGCCGCCGAGGCCGCGGACGTGCTGGTGGCGTTCCTGGTCCGGCACGGCTACCTCGACGGGGCGGGGACAGGCGCACCGGAGGACGCCGGCACATGACCCGACTGGCCGACACCGCATGGCCCGAGGCCTCCCGGCTGGCCCACGGGGGCGCCGTCCTGGTGGTGCCGGTGGGCGCCTGCGAGCAGCACGGACCCCACCTCCCGGTGACGACGGACGCCGACCTCGCCGTGGCCGTGGCCGAGGGGGCCGCCGAGCACGATCCCCTCCTGGTGGTCGCCCCGGTCGTGGCCTACGGGTCCTCGGGCGAGCACGACGGGTTCGCCGGCACGCTGTCCCTCGGCCGCGAGGCGACCGAGCGGCTGCTGGTGGAGCTGGGTCGGTCGGCCACCGGCGACTTCGCCCACGTCGTCTTCGCCTGCGCCCACGGGGGGAACGCCGTCCCGCTGCGGCGGGCACTCGACCGCCTGTGCGCCGAGGGCCGTTCCGTCACCGGGTGGTGGCCCCGTTGGGGCGGCGACCTGCACGCCGGCCGGATCGAGACCTCACTCATGCTGGCCGTCGCCCCCGACCGGGTGCGGGTGGGCGCGGCCGTGCCGGGCGACACCCGCCCGCTCCACGAACTCCTCCCCCTGCTGGAGGCGGGTGGTGTCCGCTCGGTGAGCCCGAACGGCGTCCTCGGGGACCCCACCGGCGCCGGGGCCGAGGAGGGGCGCCGGCTGCTCCGCGAGGCGGCCGCCGACCTGGCCCGGACCGCCGCCCGGCTCCGCTCCGGGACCCCGGGCGCCGGGAGGCGCGCGCACGTTGCACACGATGACGAGACGAGCGGGGTGCGGACATGAGCAGAGTCGCCGTGGTCACCGGGGCCGCCCGGGGCATCGGGGCCGCCACCACCTGGGGACTGGCCGCGGCCGGCTGGTCGGTGGTCGCCGTCGACCGCGCGGCGGACGACCCACGGATCCCCTACCCGCTGGGCACGCGCGCCGAGCTCGATGACGTGGTGGCCCGTGCCGAGGCGCTGGGCGCCGGACCCGGAACCGTGCTCGCCCATGTGGCCGACACCACCGACCCCGAGGGGATCGGCGTGGCCGTGGCCATCGCCGAGGAACGCTTCGGCGGCCTGGACGCCATGGTCGCCGTGGCCGGTGTCATCGCCGGTGGCACCCCCCTGTGGGAGATGCCGGCGGCCCAGGTCGATGCCGTCCTCGCCGTCGACCTGGGTGGGCCGGTCACCGCCGCCCGGGTGGGCGTCCCCGCACTCCTGCGCCGCCCGGCCCCCCGTCAGGGCCGGTTCCTGGCCGTGGCATCGGCCGCCGCCACCCGGGGCCTGCCGATGCTCGCCGCCTACGGTGCGGCCAAGGCCGGGGTGGCGGGACTCGTGCGCGGCCTGGCCGCCGACCTGGCCGGGACCGGTGTGACCGCCAATGCCGTGTGCCCCGGGTCGACCGACACCGCCATGCTGGCCGAGAGCGCCCGGCTGTACCACCTGGACGGGACGGCACCGTTCGCCGAGCAGCAGGCCGTGGGCCGGCTGCTCGAACCGGCCGAGGTGGCCGCCGCCCTGGTCTGGCTGGCCGGCGAGTCCAGCAGCGCCCTGACCGGGGCCGTGATCCCGGTGGACGGCGGTCTCGGCCTGTGAACCGCGGATGACCGGAGCCCTGCCGCGTGGGTTCGGCCTCGTCCTCGACCGGTCACTGCGGCGCTTCGGCGAGGGCACCGTCCTGGCCGGCGGTCATCCGGGGAGGGTGGTGACCGTCACCCCCGCGGGGGCGGCGGCACTCGACGGCCTCCTCGCCGCCGGTCGGTCCGACGGGGACACGGCCACCCTGGCCGGACGGCTGGTGCGCTACGGGATGGCCCACCCGCTGCCGCTGGAGCCGCAGGACCCACCGGGCCCCGACGGACGCGAGGGCGCCACGCCCCGCGTCCACACCGTGACCGTGGTCGTCCCGGTCCTCGACCGGCCCGACGCCCTCGACCGCTGCCTGGCCTCCCTCGGCACCCACCACCCGGTGGTGGTCGTCGACGACGCCTCGCGCCACCCTGCACCGGTGGCCGCGGTGTGCGCCGCCCGGGGTGCCCGGCTGGTCCGACGGGACCGCAACGGTGGCCCGGGAGCGGCCCGGAACGACGCCCTCACGGTGGTCCACTCGGACCTGGTGGCCTTCGTCGACAGCGACTGCACCGTGGGTGACGGGTGGCTCGACGGCCTGACCTGGCTGTTCGAGGACCCGGGGATCGGCGCGGTGGCGCCCCGGGTCGTCCCCGCCCCGTCGGATCCCGGCACGCGGCGCCGCGTCATCGACCGCTTCCACGCCGCGCACTCGCCGCTGGACCTCGGGCCGGACCGGGGCGAGGTGGGCCCCGACCGGGCCGTCCGCTACGTGCCCACGGCAGCACTCGTCGTCCGGCGGGAGGCCCTGGCCGAGGTGGACGGGTTCGACAGCGAGCTCCGTGTGGGCGAGGACGTCGACCTGGTGTGGCGTCTCGCCGACGCCGGGTGGCGCGTCCGCTACGAGCCCTCGGTCGCCGTCGGTCACGAGGAGCCCGCCCGGTGGAGCGGGCTCCTGGCCCGGCGCTTCCGGTACGGGACCTCCGCCGGGGTACTGGCCGCACGCCATCCGGGACGGCTGGCGCCCGTCGAACTGCGCCCGTGGCCGACACTCGCCGCCGTCGCCGCGGTCGCCGGTCGGCCCCGCACGTCGGCCGCCGCGGTCGCCGGGTCCGCCGTCCTCCTCGCCCGATCCGTCCGTTCCGCCGGGATCCCGTCCCGGCAGGCCGCGGTATGGAGCACCCTCGGCGCGGCGTGGACGGTGGTCGGCATCGGTCGATCAGCCACGATGCTGGCCGCCCCCGGCCTCGCCCTGCTGGCGACGAGGGGCCGCAGGGGTGCCCGTGCCGCCCTCGTCCTGGTGGTCGTCCCCCCGGTCGTGGAGTGGGTGCGCCGACGCCCGGACCTCGGCCTGCCGCGGTGGGTGGCGGCCTCGGTCGCCGACGACGTGGCCTACGGCGCCGGGGTGTGGACAGGCTGTGTCCGGGCGCGGTCGTTCGGCCCACTTCTGCCGGCCGTCGGCGGCCGGCACCGCGCATCCTGACGGTCCGGCTCCGCAAATCCGAGGGCCGGACACCGGTCCCCTTCTTCCCTTGTCACCAGCGGGTATCAGTCGATCTGATAGTGCGTATCACCCTAGAGATCCCTCGGAATTACCTTTCGCGTCTCGGACGCAACTGCGAGTATCGTCCGCCGTACATCACGGTGGAAGTCGGTGGAAATATTGTTGACAAATAGGCCGGGAAGGATCCACCGTCTTTCCACATCGAGTTCGGCGAGATTCGTGGTTCGTCGGCGGTATCGATGCAGTTCAGACCGATAGTTGTCGGCAAAACCAGGTCGGGTGTCGGGGCCGCTATACTCCTCTCAACGCACTCCTGCCGATGCAGATTCATGTCGGCACGTACCCCCCGCCGGATGGTCGGCTCATCGACTTTCCTCTCCGACCGGGGACGGGACCACACGTCAATGTGGGCTCCGATGTCACACCGATGGCGCAGGATGCAGCACGGCGCAAAAGCCCGGGCGAACCTTCGAGAAACGAGTGATGTCCCCACGACGCAATCCTGGGCATAACAACACCGGCCGCACACCCTGAGGCATCACGCCAGGACGAACGGAGCCTGCCCGCTCGTCGTCCGGGGACCGCATGCGAAAGATCGGA
>JAKAZC010000372.1 GCA_021826655.1 Actinomycetes bacterium
GGTCCTCTCTGGTCGGCTGCCGGCCGGTACGCCCGTCAGCGTGGACTTCGTCGGACACGACGGCTGGATCATGATGGTGAGCGACGCTGCGATGGGTGAGCAGGAGGCCATGGTCTACCGCAGCAGCGACTCCGGGGCTACGTGGCACGTTGTGGAGAGCACCCTTTGGACCGGCCCGCCCGTCGGCCGCACCATTGCGCTCGGCGGCCTGAAGGACGGCTTGGTGTTCCAGAACGGACAGGGCGGTTGGGCTGGCGCCACCAACAACGGCAGTGGCCTGCCGGAGTTGTTCTCCTCCACGGACGGCGGCGCCACCTGGGCGCCCCAGGTCCTCGCGGTGCCGGCGGGCGTACCGGGCGGCGGTACGGCGACCGTGCTGCCCACCTTCTTCTCGCCGACGTCGGGCGCGCTGCCGGTGTTCTTCGGATACGGGCATGCGGAGGAGATGGCCGTCTACACCACGCAGGACGGGGGCACGACGTGGACGGCCGGGCCCTTGCTCGGCATGCCCGGGGCTGGCCTGACTCCGCCCGTGGCAACCGCCGCGGGCGGCGACATGTGGGTTGCGGACCTTTCCACCCTCGACTTCAGCAGCGACCGCGGGCAGACCTGGACCGCGATCACGCCAGGGGCACCCTTCGGCAGCGTGCGGACCCTCGACTTCGTCGACCGCAACCGCGGGTGGGCGCTCGAGCGGCGGGGCAGCGGCGGCGATGCGCTGGCCATCACAAACGACGGCGGGCACACATGGACCACGCTGGCCCCGTTGGTGACGGCCCCCCGACCGGCCGCATGACGCGACGTGCAGGTGGCCGCCCGGGCCCCGATCAGCGGCAGGGTTTCCCCACGCTCCCTACCCCCGCAACGCGGTGGTGCGCTGCGAACGCCATGCCAGCTGGGAGGGGTCCCCATGGCTTCGGCGGCGGGCGGCGGAGCGGCGGCGGTAGCTTCCAACGACCCGGTGGCCCACCTTCTGCGGCGGTTGACGTTCCTCGCCACGCCGGCCGACGTGGCCGCGGCGCGGTCGATGGGGCAGGACAAGGTCATTGCCGCGGCGCTGACCGGCCAGCCGTACCCCGGGTCCGACCAGGGTGTGCAGCCCGGGGTCGTCGATCCCACCGGGCAGCCGTTTTACATCACCTATCCCAAGAGCGGCGCCCCGACGCATGGGGTGATCGGAGCCGCCGAGGCCGAGGCCGTCGAGGCCGCGCGGATGGCGGCCGGCGATCCCGCGCGCGCCCAGACCCCCCAGTTCCGGGGGCGGCTCGCCAAATTCGCGGTCGACGACTCCGTACTGCCTGCGGCGCTGGGCGCTCCGGCGGCCATGCCCGGCGCCACCGCGGTCACGGGGGCGAGCGCCGCGGCGGCGGCCTCCGCCCTGCGGTCCACCCCGCGCACCGAGGTCTTCGACCCGGCGGTCGACCTCGTGGCCGCGCAGATGTGGTGGACGGACCGCATGGTGCGCACGGCCTGGCCGTTGCAGGAGCGCATGGTGCTGTTCTGGCACAACCACTTCGCCACCGCCAACAGCAAGGTCGACAGCCCGGCGCTCATGCTGCGGCAGAACGCCCTCTTCCGCCGCCTGGCGCTGGGCAACTTCCGCGACCTGATGCAGGCCGTCGCCGTCGACGCGGCGATGCTGATCTGGCTCGACGGTGACACCAACCGCAAGCAGGCGCCCAACGAGAACTTCGGCCGCGAGTTCATGGAGCTCTTCACGGTCGGGCTCGGCTACACCCAGGCGGACGTCGAGGCCGCCGCGCGGGCCTTCACGGGATGGCGCGTCGATTTCGCCACCGACACGGTGGTCTTCCACCCGGGCAACCACGATGACGGCACCAAGACCTTCTTCGGGCAGACCGGCCGGTGGACCGGCGCGGACGTCATCGACATCGCCCTGCGCCAGCCGGCGCACGGGCCGTTCCTGATGGGCAAGCTCTGGCAGCACTTCGTCGGTACGGCGCCGACCGCGACCGACCTCGCTCCCGTGGTCCGAGCGTACGTCGGAAGCGGCTGGAACGTGGCCGCGGGGCTGGCCGCGATCCTGAGTTCCCCGGGCTTCGTCGCGCCGCAGGCCCTCTGGGCCCTGTACCGGAGCCCGGCGGAGTACGTCGTGGCGGCCATGCGCGCCTTCGGGCGCCCCGTGCAGGACGCCGCGCCCGTCGCAGCCATGTCCGCCCTGGGGCAGGACCTGCTCAATCCCCCCAACGTCGGCGGCTGGCCCGGCGGCGCGACTTGGCTGAACGCTGGGACGCTCCTGGGCCGCTTCAACTTTTCGCAGATGCTCTCGGCCAGCCAACCCCCCGCGTCGCTGCAGTCGTGGGCGCGGACCCTCCGTCCCGGTGCCTCCGCCAGTGCCATCGGCCCGGTCGTCGACGCCGTGGTCGGCCAGGCCGGGCTCCACGGCGTCTCCGCAGCCACGCAGCAGGCCCTCGTTGCGTACGCGCAGGCGCCCGAGACCGGCCGCACGCCGCTTCAGCGGGCTTCGGGCCTGCTGCATCTGGTCTTGGGGGCGCCCGAGTTCCAGCTGATGTGACCGGTCCGTGCGGGGTGGCCCCGGCGATAGCCGGGATGGGGAGGCGTCGCGATGCGCTGGGGACGGCGGGAGCTGATCCGGGGAGCGGCCGCTTCGCTCTTCGCGATGGGTGCCGCGGGATGCGCGGCGCTCTTTACCACGGCGCTGGCCGGTGTGGTGGGACCCCTCATCGAGGTCCCCGTCCTCGTCGTCCTGGTCTACGTGTCGCTGTGGGCGCGCCGCTTCTTTCCCGCGGCGGGGGCCGCGTGAGCGAAGATCTCGTGCCACTCCTGCGCCAGCGCCTGCGGATCGTGACTCGCCATCCAGTCCATGTGATCGAGCAGGATGAACTTGGAGATCGGCTCGCTCGAGCCTCGC
>JAKAZC010000029.1 GCA_021826655.1 Actinomycetes bacterium
GGTGAACACCCGCAGCTCCCACCGTCCCGGGGAGCGCTCTCTGAGGCTGCCTGCCATGCCTCAGATTGTAGGGTATTTGTAGGGTAAACCGGTGCTTCCGGCTACAAACATGGAGCCTGGGAGGAGAATCGAACTCCTGACCTACGCATTACGAGTGCGTTGCTCTACCGACTGAGCTACCCAGGCGAAACCAACAAACTATCCGACGCGTCGGACCCCCCTCGCCCCGGCGCTCACTCGACCATGCCCGACAGTTCGACCATCAGGGACTCCAGCAGGAGGTCCTCCCGTACGTTGCGCCCGAGCGCGGCCGAGGACCGAGAGACGGCGTCGACGTGCCGGGCGGCCGTCCGCCGTTCGGCGTCCACCCCGGGCGTGCCCGGGGTGGAGTCGCCGTCCACCGTGGCCACCAGGCGGTCGCGGTAGGCGGCGGCCAACGCGGCCAGGCCCATCCGCAGGTCGTCCGTCCGCCAGCGGCGCTCCTCCCGGCGATGGCGGTCGTCCACCGCCCTGCGCCCGGGGCCACCGCGGGAGCCGATCATCTCGGCCTGCTCCTCCAGTGCGGCGATCTCGCGCTTGTGTCGCTCGCGCAGCGGCACGAGCGCCCCGTCCGCCAGCGCGAGCAGTTCGTCGGCGATCACGACCGCGGTCGCGCCGGTGCCGTCGAGACGCCCGGGGACCGAATGCCACTGCCGGCGCCGTCCGTCGAACCCGGTGTCCTCGGCGAGCAGGCGGGCCCGGTCGAGGCTCCCGCCGGACGCCGGGGCCACCGCGGCGGCCACCTCGGCCGCCACCCCCCGACCGAGCAGCCAGTCCTCGACCACCCGCGGTGGCACGGCGACGAAGGGCACCTGGACGCAGCGACTCACGATGGTGGCGAGTGCGGGCGGCAGGTCGTCGGCCAACAGTACGAACACCGTCGACGGCGGAGGCTCCTCTACGGTCTTGAGCAACGCCGGGGCCGCCTTCGCCGCAAGGTGGACATCGGGGACGAGGAGCACCTGGCGAGACGACTCCAACGGGCGCCGCTGAGCCCGGACGGTGATCTCCCGGGCGTCGTCGATGTCGAGGGCGGCACCGGACCGTTCCACGGTCACCAGGTCCGGATGGGTGCCCGCCAAGGCGCGCCTGCAGGAGTTGCACTCACCACATCCGCCATCGGGGCAGAGGAGCGCGGCGGCCAGTCCGCGGGCGGCCGCCCGCTTCCCGCTTCCCGCCGGTCCGTGCAGCAGGTAGGCGTGGACGGGCCGGCGGGCCGCGTCCGTCAGGCGGGCCACGGCCCTGTCCTGACCGACGACCGCCTCGAACAGCGACGGCGACGGCTCCGCCCCGGGCGTGGCGCTCACCGGGCACCGCTCCCGTCCCCGTCCGAGCCGACCAGTGCATCGACCGCGGCCCGGATCGATCCGGCCACGGCGTCCACCGATCCGGACGCGTCGACCACCAGCCAGGGGTCGGCGGCGGCGGCGGCAAGCGTCCGGAACCCGTCGGCCACACGGTGGTGGAAGTCCCCGGCTTCGGACTCCATCCGGTCCGGTCGGCCCCCGTGGCGCCGGGCGGCGGCCACCGCCACCGGCAGATCGAGGAGCACCGTCAGGTCGGGGCGGAGCCCGCACGTGGCCCACGCCACCAACGATTCGAGCTGGTCCCGATCGAGGCCTCGACCGTACCCCTGGTACGCGAGCGTGGACGCCGCGTAGCGGTCGGTCACCACCCAGCGGCCGGCCGCGAGCGCGGGCTCGATGACCTGGGCGACGTGCTGGGCCCGGTCCGCGGCCAGCAGGAGCGCCTCGGCACGGACCGACACCTGCACCTCACCGGGGTCGAGCAGCAGCGCGCGCAGCGCCGACCCCAGCGTGGTGGCGCCGGGCTCGAACGTACCCACCGCACCCAGGTAGGAGACCAGGATCCGCGCCTGGGTGGACTTGCCGCAGCCGTCGATCCCCTCCAGGGCGATGAGGCGGCCCCGGGCCGGGCTCACCCGTCGTCGCCGGCGCTCGGCGCGGCCGGGTGGACGGGCGCCGCAGTCGCCGGCGCCTTCTTCGTCGCGGCGGCCGTGGCCTTCTTGGCCGGCGCCTTCTTCTTGGCCGGCGCCTTCTTCGTCGCGGCGGCCGTGGCCTTCTTGGCCGGCGCCTTCTTCTTGGCCGGCGCCTTCTTCTTGGCCGTGCGCTTGGTGGTCGGCCCCGCCGCCCGTCGGTCGGCCAGCAGCTCGGCCGCCCGGTCGACGGTGAGGCTCTCCACGTCGTCGCCGACCCGGAGCGAGGCGTTGGTGGTGCCGTCGGTCACGTACGGCCCGAACCGCCCGTCCTTGACCACCATGGCCAGCCCGGTATCGGGATCGGCCCCCATCTCGCGCAGGGGCCCCTTGGCATTCCGCCCACGGGTCTTCGGCTGGGCGAAGAGCGCCTGCGCCTCCCCGACCGTGACGGTGAGGAGCTGGTCCTCGGACTGCAGGCTCCGGCTGTCGGACCCCTTCTTCAGGTAGGGGCCGAACTTGCCGTTGTGGGCCACGATCTCCTCGCCGGTAGCGCTGTCGGCACCGACCACCCGCGGGATCCGCAGGAGCTCCAGCGCCTGCTCGAAGGTGAGCGACGCCGGGGTCATGGACGCGAACAGCGACGACGTGCGCGGCTTGGGACCCCCGTCGACGACGTCGCCGAGCTGCACGTAGGGGCCGAAGCGCCCGGCCTTGACCTGCACCTCGAGTCCCGTCTCGGGGTCGGTGCCGAGCACCCGGTCCGACGAGGGCGCGGCCAGCAGCTCCTCGGCCCGCTCCACCGTCAGTTCGTCGGGGGCCAGGTCCTCGGGGATGGAGACCGTCTCCTCGCCCTTCTTCAGGTAGGGGCCGTACTTGCCGGATCGGGCCACGATCTCCTGACCGTCGGCGGCCGTCCCGATGGGGACGGCGTTGACCGCTCCGGCGTCGATGGCGTCGAGGTTGCGGGCGAGCTGGTCGCGCAGACCACCCGACCCGCCGGGGCCGAAGTAGAAGTCGCCCAGCCACCGGGCCATGTCCTGGTCGCCGCCGGCGATCTCGTCGAGGTCGTCCTCCATCGAGGCGGTCAGGCCGTAGTCGACCAGGTCGGCGAAGTGCTGCTCGAGCAGCCCGACCACGCCGAACGCCGTAAGTGACGGCACCATCGCGGAGCCCTTCTTCCACACGTAGCCGCGGTCGAGGATCGTGGAGACGATGCTGGCATAGGTCGACGGGCGACCGACGCCGATCTCCTCCATGGCCTTCACCAGCGAGGCCTCGGTGTAGCGGGCCGGTGGCTGGGTGGCGTGGCCGCCCGGATCGACGGCGGCGAGGGACGCGGGATCGCCCTCGGCCATCGGCGGCAGGTGGACCTCCCGATCGGCCAGCTCGGCCTCGGGGTCGTCCTCGCCCTCGACGTAGGCCCGTTGGAACCCGGGGAACTCGATGACCGTTCCCGAAGCGCCGAACTCGACGGCGCGGGACCCGCCCTCCGCGGTGGCCGAGCCGGACAGGCGGACCTGGGCGCTGGTTCCGGTGGCATCGGCCATCTGGGACGCGACCGTCCGCTTCCAGACCAGGTCGTAGAGGCGGAACTCGTCGCCCGACAGCGAGCGGGAGGCCTCGTCCGGCGTGCGGAACGTCTCGCCCGCTGGCCGGATGGCCTCGTGCGCCTCCTGGGCGTTCTTCACCTTCTTGTTGTACAGGCGCGGGCCGGAGGGCACGTAGGCCGGACCGTACATGGCAGAGGCCTGGGCCCGGGCGGCGGCCAGGGCCTGGTCGGACAGCGTGGTGGAGTCGGTCCGCATGTAGGTGATCCAGCCCCCCTCGTAGAGGTGCTGGGCGACCTGCATGGTGCGCTTCGAGCTGAACCGGAGCTTCCGCCCGGCCTCCTGCTGGAGCGTCGAGGTGATGAACGGCGCACGCGGCGACCGTCGGTAGGGCCTGTGGGTCATCGACGCCACCGTCAGCGGGGCCCCCTCCAGGCCGGCAGCGAGGGCACGGGCCGCCGGCTCGTCCAGGACCACCACCCGGGAGGGGTCGCCCAGTCGGCCCGCCGCGTCGAAGTCCTTGCCGGTGGCGAGCGGGGTGCCGTCGACGGACAGCAGGTTGGCCGTGAACGACCGGGGCACGTCGGCCTCGGCGGCCCGGGCGACGGCGCCCTCGGCGGTCACGGTGGCGTCGATGCCCCACCAGTCGGCCGAGCGGAAGGCCATGCGCTCGCGCTCCCGGTCGACGACCATCCGGGTGGCCACGCTCTGGACCCGGCCGGCCGAGCGGCCGTTGGTCTTGCGCCGCATGACGTCGGAGAGCTTGAACCCGTAGATCCGGTCGAAGATGCGGCGGGCCTCCTGGGCCTCCACCAGGTGCGGATCGATCGTCCGGCACTCCTCCACCGCCCGCTGGATGGCCTGGGGCGTGATCTCGTGGAACACCATCCGGGGCGTGTCCTCGGGGAGGCCCAGGACCTGGCTGAGGTGCCAGGCGATCGACTCGCCCTCGCGGTCCTCGTCCGTCGCCAGGAAGACCTCGCCCGCGTCCCGGGCCAGCTTCTTCAGTTTGGCCACCTGGGCCTTCTTTTCGGGAGAGACGATGTAGACGGGCTTGAAACCGTTGTCGACGTCCACCGCGAGGTCGGCCCAGGACTCCTGCTTGAAGGCGGCCGGGAGCTCCTTGCGGGTGGCCAGGTCACGGATGTGCCCGATCGACGACTCGACGACGAAATCGGGGCCCAGGAGACCGCCGATGGTCTTGGCCTTGGCCGGGGACTCGACGATCACCAGCTTGCGGCCGGCACGGCCGGAGCGGCGCGGCGCGGGAGCACCGTCGCCGGAGTCTGGAACGGTGTCGCTGGACGTCTCTGACAGGTCGGTGGGTGGCATCGCTGTGGGCAAGGGTTAACGGTCCACCCGGGCGTTGTCAACCCGGCCGGCGTGCCACCGGGGCCCTACGGCCCCGGTGGGAACTTCTGCAGCACCCGGTGCGCACGCCTCGGAAGTGGGCGCCCGCCACGGGCCCGGCCGGCCTCAACGAGCCGCTGCGGGCTCCGGCTCGGCGGCCGGGAGGTCGCCGTCCATGCTGTCCGTCTTCCGCTTGGAGAAGGCGATCGAGGCACCCAGGACGACCAGCGAGACGCCGGCGATCGACAGGCGGGCCGCAGTGTGGTGCGAGAGCGTGATGACAGCCGGCAGGATCAGGAGCGACACCAGGTTCATCACCTTGATGAGCGGGTTGAGCGCCGGACCTGCGGTGTCCTTGAACGGGTCGCCGATGGTGTCGCCGATGACCGCGGCCTTGTGGGCCTCGGAACCCTTGCCCCCTTCGTGTCCGTCCTCGATGTACTTCTTGGCGTTGTCCCACGCCCCACCCGAGTTCGACAGGAAGTTGGCCATGAGCTGGCCGGTCAGGATGGCGCCGACCAGGAACGCCCCGAGGGCGAAGTAGTTGATGCCGAATCCGACGATGACCGGGGTCAGGATCGCGAGCAGGGCCGGGGTGGCGAGTTCCCGCTGGCTGGCGGCGGTGCAGATGGCGATGACCTTGCCGTACTCCGGCTTCTCGGAGTAGTCCATGATCCCCGGGTGCTCCCGGAACTGGCGGCGCACTTCCTGGACCACGGTGCCTGCCGAGCGCCCGACGGCACGGATGGCGAGAGCCGAGAAGATGAAGGCGATCGAACCGCCGATGAGGATGCCGATGAACGTGGTGGGGTGCGAGACGTTGATCGACGTCGCCGGGAGATTGAACAGGGCGTTGCCGACCTGCGGGAGTTTCAGCTGTTGACCGATGGTCTCGATGAACGAGGCGAACAGGGCGACCGAGGCGATGACGGCGGAGCCGATGGCCACACCCTTCGTCACGGCCTTGGTGGTGTTCCCCACGGCGTCGAGGCTGACCATGACCCGCTCCGCCTCGCCGGTGAACTCGCCGGACATCTCGGCCACACCGGCGGCGTTGTCGGACACCGGGCCGAAGCTGTCCTCGGACACGATCATGCCGGCGGTCGACAGCAGGCCGATTCCGGTGAGTGCCACCAGGTAGAGCGTGAGTTCGATGTTGCCGCCGCCCAGGCCGACCGACACCGCGATGGCGAGGACGATGGCGATGATCGCCCACACCGACGATTCGAGTCCGAGCGCCAGGCCGGACAGCGTGAGGGTGGCCGGACCGGTCCGGGCCGTCTCGGCGACCTCGCGGACCGGGCCGCGCTCGGTGGACGTGAAGTGCTCGGTGATCTGGCTGGCCACGAGCATGAGGACCACACCGGTGAGGACTGCGTAGAAGGCCTTCCAGTAGTGGAGGTAGGCCCCGGCCACGACGGCCGAACCGGCGACGGTCAGGGCGGCCGCGGTCCACACCCCCCGGTTGATCGGGGCCATGGCGTTCTTGTCCTTCTTGCCGGCCCGGACCACGAAGACGCCCACGATGGTGGCCAGGATCCCGATGGCCGGGATGGCGATGGGGAAGATCACCGTCTTGGCGGCGTCGCCGCTGCGGCCGATCGAGGCGAACGCGGTGACCCCCAGGATGATGGCGGCGATGATGGTGATGACGTACGACTCGAAGAGGTCGGCGGCCATGCCGGCGCAGTCACCGACGTTGTCGCCCACGTTGTCGGCGATGGTGGCCGCGTTGCGGGGGTCGTCCTCGGGAATGCCGGCCTCGACCTTGCCGACCAGGTCGGCGCCGACGTCGGCGGCCTTGGTGAAGATGCCGCCGCCCACCCGCATGAACAGGGCGAGGAGCGAGGCGCCGAAGCCGAAGCCGATCAGCACCGCGGTGGCGGTGTTCTGGAAGATCAGGACGATCACGGTGGCGCCCAGGAGTCCGAGGCCCACGCACAGGAGACCGGTGATGGCGCCGGTCCGGTAGGCGACCTTGAGTGCCGGTGCCATCTTGCCCTCACGGGCGGCGGCCGCGGTGCGCACGTTGCCCCGGACGGCCAGGCTCATCCCGATGAATCCGGTCAGGCCCGAGCAGACGGCGCCGGCCAGGAAGCAGATGACCCGGTAGATGCCGGCCTGGGTCCGCGACAGGTCGGTGACCTGATGCGGAATGCATCCCAGGTGGATGGTCGAGTACGTCACCCCGCCCACACACAGCCACACGGAGTGGGTCACCGTGGTCGCGGTGAAGAAGATCAGCACGGCAAGCGGCACGATGATGATGCCGATGGTCTTGAACTGCCGGGCAAGGAACGCCTCGGCGCCCTCCTGGATCGCCTTGGCGATGTCCTTCATGGAGGCGGTCCCCTGATCTGCGGCGAGCACGCCGCGCACCAGGAGGAGCGCCACCGCGATGGCGGCCACGGCACAGACGATTGCGAAGTACAGCCAGAGCTTCTCGGAGCTGTTCAGCGAGAAGATCTGGTAACCCCCTTCGGCCAGGAGGTGGGTCATCGGTGTGGCTCCCTTCGGTGTACTGCACGGTTACGGGCGATCGCTACCCGGCACAGGCGTCCGCGTCACGTCGCGTGCGACGAGGGAGCGGGTCCCCCGTTGCGACGTCACGGCCGAACGGCCGAGTGCCGGGGCCCGCCACTGGGCGCGCCATTCCCGGCAATCGGGGAGAAGATAGCGACAACGGGGGTCAGGGGCAAGAATCGACCCCTCCCAGGCTGGCCTACGTGGGCTCGACGGCCGCTTCGGGACCGGCGATGAGCTCGTAGTCGGGATTCAGGATGGCCTGGCGGCGGGCCCAGTCCCCGACCATCCCCTCGACCACCAGGCGCGCTCCGGGCTGGATGCCCGGGATTCGGCGCCGTCCCTGGAACACGAGCAGGAGCACGCCGCTGTCGTCGGCCAGGAGGCACTCCAGGTTGGAGGTTCCGGCCCGGGGCTGGACGCGCACGGACCGGACCCGGCCGGCGACCCGGACCCGGTTGCGCCACTGGACCTCGCCGATCGGGATGGAGCCACGCGCCCGCTCGCCGAAGGCCTCGCGGTGGGACAGGGCCCGTGCGGCCATCTCCCGGTCCGCCGCCTTGTCGGCCGCCCGCGCCCCGTGGCTCCCGTGGATGGCGGTGCCGGGCGGCGTGTCGATGGGATCCGCCCTCCGGCCCCAATGCCGTCGCTTGGACCACCACCCGCCCACCAATTGATAGGGGACGACGGTGGCGTTGACGTGCTCGAGGTGGCCGACGGCCGTGGCGATGCGCTCGGCCGTGTTGTCATGGAGCACACGGCTCAGGCCCGAGGCGAAGATCCGGCGCGGCAGGAGGATGGTGAGCTCGGTCTTGCGGTCGGCGACCGTTTCGGCGGCCAGCTCCAGCGCGGCGCGCGTGAGCCTCCGGTCCTCGCATTCCTGGATGTCGAGGGGCAGGTCCGACAGGCCGAGGCGTCGCCACTCCTCTTCGAGCTCCTCGGACACCAGGGGGTCGAGCGCGAAGTGGACGGCTCGGAGGTCGTCGGGATGGAGCGTGCGGGCGTACTGCAGGGCCCTGGCGGTGGCCATGTCGAGCCGGTCGACCAGGACCACCACCGCGTGGCGGGTGAGCACCGGCGCCTCCGCGGCCTCGGCGGCACCCTCCTCGAGCTGGACCGCCTCCACCATGTACTGCCGGTGCAGGCGGATCAGGCCGTAGAACATGGCCGGGCCGATGACCACCACCACCCAGGCGCCCTCCTTGAACTTCACCGTGGCGAAGATCAGCACGACGATCGCCGAAAGCCCGGCGCTCAGGCCGTTGACGACCACGTGGCGCCGCCAGGTCCCCGACCGGTCGTCCAGGTAGTGCTTCACCATGCCGAGACCGGCCATGGTGAAGCCGGTGAACACGCCGATGGCGTAGAGGGCCACCAGCGCCGACAGGTTCGCCCCGGTGGCCAGGATGAGGGCGAGCGCCACGACGGTGAGCACGATGATCCCGTTGGAGAAGGCCAGCCGGTGGCCGCGACGGGTGAGCTGCTTGGGCAGGTAGGAGTCCGACGCGACGTAGCTGGCCAGGAACGGGAAGCCGTTGAAGCTGGTGTTGCCACCGGTGTAGAGGATGAGGACGGTGGCCAGCTGCACCACGTAGAAGGCGACACTGCCGAACGGGCCCGTCCCGAAGACCAGCTTGACCTCCTGGGACACCACCGTCGGGGTGCCCGTGGTGTACGGGACGGCGTGGGTCCAGTGCGCGATGAGGGTCACACCGAGCACCAGGAACGCCAGCACCGAGCTCATGACCACCAGGGTCTGGCGGGCATGGCGCGAGGCGGGCTCGCGGAAGGTGGCCACCCCGTTGGAGATCGCCTCGAGCCCGGTCAGCGACGACCCGCCGTTGGCGAAGGACCGGAGGATGATGATGAAGGTCGCGCCGTACAGCCACGACGGACCCGACGCCGCGTGGGTCTGGATCAGCGGGCACCCGCTGGTGGCCGTGGCCACGCAGTGCGCGGCGATCGACTGGGGGTGCAGCTGACCCAGGGCCTCACGGACGTAGCCCGAGACCACCACGAACGCGAGGGAGCCGATGAAGAAGTAGGTGGGGAAGGCGAAGAACTTGCCGGCCTCTCTGATCCCCCGCAGGTTGCCGTACAGCAGGAGGAGGATCACCCCGACGGTGATCTCCACCACGTACGGCGTCAGCTGCGGGAACGCACTCACCAGCCCGTCGGTGCCGGCCGCCGTCTGCACGGCGACCGTCACCGTGTAGTCGATCAGCAGCGCCACCGCGGCGATCTGGGCGATCTTCGGCCCGAGGTTCTCCCGTGCCACGACGTAGGCGCCGCCCGCCTGGGTGTAGAGCTTGATGACGTCGAGGTAGGACAGGGTGACGAAGAAGAGGACGCCGAGGATGGCCCCGGTGATGGGGACCACCAGCGAGAACGCGGCCAGACCCACGTACGGGATGAGCTGGTTCAGCATCTGCTCGGACCCGTACGCCGACGACGAGATGCAGTCCGGGGCGAGCACACCGAGCGCCGACGGGCGACCGAGGCGTTCGTCGGCGAGCTTCTCGTTGACCAGTGGCGGTCCGAGGAGCTTGTTCTTCAGCCGGTACCGGAGCGACTCGGGGAGGTCGACCTTGACCGGGTGTGCCGCGGAGGGCCGGGGCGGCGGGGCCGGGGAGCGCAGCACGGGGGACCCGCCCACGGCGCCTGCTCGACCGTCGGCGACAGGGCCGTCGGCGGCGACCTGGGGCTCCATGCCCTCATTAGAGCATGCATCGACGTCGTGAACGGAACCCCCGGGACCGGTTCCGGCCGTCCCGACCACCGGGAGGGGGCGTCGCGCTCCATGAGTTGTGCCGGGGTGCCGATACGTGTTGCATGGTGCCCGTGCACATCGTCATCGTCGGCTGCGGCCGGGTCGGTTCCGGACTCGGCATCGAACTGGTGGACAAGGGCCACTCCGTGGCCATCATCGACCGGAACGCCAAGGCCTTCCGGCGCCTGCCCGACGACTGGTCGGGCACCACCATCGTCGGGTCGGGCTTCGACCGGGACGACCTCGACGCCGCCCGTGCCCGTACCGCCACGGCGCTGGCCGCGGTGACCAGTGGCGACAACTCGAACATCCTCACCGCCCGCATCGCACGGGAGACCTACGCCATCCCCAACGTCGTCGCCCGGATCTACGACCCGCGACGGGCCCAGATCTACCTCCGCCTCGGCATCTCCACCGTGGCCACCGTCTCGTGGACGATCGACCAGGTCCGTCATCGGCTGCTTCCCAGCGAACTGGAGAGCGAGTGGTCGGATCCGACCGGAGGCGTCTCCCTGATCGAGCGCCGCCTGCCCGAGCGATGGGCGGGGAAGCGGCTGGCCGACCTGTGCAAGCCCGGGGAGGTCAGCCTGGTGTCGGTCACCCGGGCCGGCGTGGCCCGCCTGGATTTCACCGACCTCGTCGGCCAGGAGGGCGACCTCCTCCACCTCATGGTGACCGAGCAGGCCCTCGCCCGGTTCCAGGAACGCCTCCTCGGCACCCCCGCCCCCACCGGCGGTCCGGTCGACGGGGACCGGGCATGAGGGTCGCCATCGCCGGAGCGGGTAGCGTGGGGACCGCCATCGCCGGCGACCTCCACGCGGCGGGCCACGAGGTGCTGCTCATCGAGCAGGACCCCGACGTCGTCGCCCGCCAGCGCAACGACCTCGATGTCACCTGGGTGGTGGCCGACGCCTGCGAGGTCGCCTCGCTCGACGCCGCCGGCCTGGCCACCGTCGACGTGGTCGTGGCCGCCACCGGCGACGACGAGGACAACCTGGTCGTATCGCTGCTGTCCAAGCAGGAGTTCGCCGTCCCCCGTGTGGTCGCCCGGGTGAACCACCCGAAGAACCAGTGGCTGTTCACCGAGTCCTGGGGCGTCGACGTCTCCGTGTCGACCCCGCAGCTGCTGACCGCCCTGGTCGAGGAGGCCGTGTCGGTCGGGAGCCTCGTCCGACTCCTCCGATTCGAAGGCGGGAACGCCCACCTGGTGGAGGTCACGCTGGCCGAGGACTCGCCGGCGGACGGTGTCTCGGTGGCCGACCTGGGCGTACCCCGCGATGCCACGATCGTCGCCGTCGTGCGCGCCGATCACCTCCTCGTCCCCCGGGGCGACACCCGCCTGGCCGCCGGGGACGAGGTCCTCGTCCTGATCACCGCCGATGCCGAGGACGAGGTGCAGCGCCTGCTGGTCGGGCCCTGACCACCATGCGGGCAGCATTCTTCGACCTCGACAAGACGGTCATCGCCAAGGCGTCGATCGCCGCGTTCGGGCGCCCGTTCTACAGGGGTGGCCTGATCAACCGCCGGCTCATCGCCCGATCGATCGTCTCCCAGATCATCTACCTCCACCTGGGCGCCAGCGAGCAGAAGCTGGCGCGGGTCCGCGAGTCGATGCTGGCCCTCACCAAGGGTTGGGACCGGGAGCGGATCCGGGAGATCGTGCGCGAGGCGCTGGAGGAGACCGTCGAGCCGATCATCTACGCCGAGGCCCTCGACCTGATCGAAGCGCACCGGGCGGCGGGGTACAAGGTCTACCTGGTGTCGGCGTCGCCCGAGGAGATCGTCGAGCCCCTGGCCGAGCACCTCGGGGTCGACGGGTGCATCGCCACCCGGGCGGTGGTCGACGACGAGGGCCGGTACGCGGGCGAAATGGAGTTCTACGCCTACGGGCCGTTCAAGGCCGAGGCGATGCGCGCGCTGGCCGTGGCCGAGGACCTCGATCTGGCCGAGTCCTCCGCCTATTCGGATTCCTACACCGACCTGCCCATGCTGGAGGCGGTCGGCCACCCCGTGGCCGTGAACCCGGACCGGGTGCTGGCCAAGGTGGCCCGCGAGCGGGAGTGGGAGGTCATGCAATTCACCAAGCCGGTGCGGCTGCGCGACCGGATGAGCGTGCCGAGCGTCACCGCGACGGCGACGGCGGCGGGAGTCACTGCCGCGGCCACGGCGGGCGCGCTCGTCGCCTGGCGCCTGGCGCGGCGCGCACGCGCTTGACGGGTCCCGATGCGGCGGGCGCCGGGCAGCCGGACTCGGCGGCGCCGGCGCCGTCCGAACCCGCCGTCCCGGTGGCGAACGGTGGGCTCAGGCGGAGCGCAGCCGCTGGGCGGCGACGGCGCCGAGCGCGATGATGACGATGAGGATCACGAGCTTCTTCATGAGGGGAGAGCATACCCCCACTGACGCGAGCGCGGTCCGGAGGGTCCGGGATCCGCCCGGCCGGGCCGGCTCCCCGCGGGGCGGGCCTGCGTCCTAGACGGTCAGCAGGTCGCGGGCGCCCGTGTCCGAGGACGGGTGGCGCAGCTTCGACATCGCCCGGGCCTCGATCTGGCGGATCCGCTCGCGCGTCAGGTTGAAGTGCTCGCCGACCTCTTCGAGCGTGCGCGGTTCGCCGCGGTCGAGACCGAAGCGCAGCCGGAGGATCTCCCGCTCGCGCTCGTCGAGGGGCGAGAGCAGCCGTCCGATCTCCTCGGGCAGCAGCGACACCGCGGCCACCTCGAAGGGGGACTCGGCCGATCGGTCCTCGACCACGTCGCCGAGCTCGGCGTCGCCGTCCTCGCGGAGGGGCTCAGACAGCGAGAGGGGCTCGGCGCGGAACCGGAGCGCCTCGACCAGCTTGTCCTCGGGCATCTCGACCTCGGCGCCCAATTCGGCCAGTGTGGCGGGACGGCCGTACTTGAGTTCGAGACGGGCCTGGGCCTTCTGGACCCGGGCCAAGGTGTCACCGGCGTGCACGGGGAGGCGGATGGTGCGACCGGTGTTGGCGATCCCGCGGGTGATCGCCTGACGGATCCACCACGTGGCATAGGTCGAGAACTTGAAGCCCTTGCGCCAGTCGAACTTCTCGACCGCGTGCATCAGGCCGAGGTTGCCCTCCTGGATCAGGTCCAGGAGGGGCAGACCGGAGGCCTGGTACTTCTTGGCGATCGAGACCACCAGTCGGAGGTTCGACTGGACGAAGGTCTGCTGAGCGGACTCGCCCTGGAGCACGGTGCGTCGCAGCTCACGCTTCTTCGCGGGGGTGAGGCCCTTGGGCGCCGACTGGATCTGGGCGTCCGCCTCGCGACCCGCCTCGATGGCCTGTGCGAGGCGCACCTCGTCGTCCTTCGTCAGCAAGGGGTACTGGCCGATGTCGGTCAGGTACAGACGAACCAGGTCCTCGTCGTCTCGCTCCAGCCGCTCCTTTGCCAACTTCACCAGGTCCTTCGGTTTCCCACCTGCGTGGGGACGCTCCACCGGGCGGACCGGTCCCCTCGACGAGAGGTACGACGGTGCCGGTCGAGCGAGATCGGGCGCAACGATCGCTGCATGACCAGTTTACCGGACGCGTCAAGCCCCCCGTACGTCCCGCGGGCGGTGACGGGGGCGTCCGTCGCCCGCTTCCGTCGCCCGCTTCCGTCGCCCGCGTCAGTCGTCCGGCACCCAGTCCGGCAGTCCCACCAGCCCCGAGCGCGCCCCGCCGGCCACGGCGGCCGACTCGAGGCGTTGCTGGAACCCGTAGACGGCGGCCACGTCGTGCGGGCGGGTGACCAGCCGCTGCACCAGACGCTCACCGGCCATCCAATCCTCGACCTCGTCGCGCCAGACGAGACGCAGGGCACGCTGGAGCGGCCCGTCGGCCACCGGCGCCATCACCCGCAGGTGCCGGTCGTAGGAGGTGACGAGCCTCGGGAGCACCACCCGGTAGAGACCGGCCAGTCGGGGCAGCGCGCCCGGCCGGGGCGCGGTCCCCGCGTCGGCGGCCGGCCACGTCGACCCGGGGCCCTCGACGACCGGCTCGACGCCGTCGAGTGCGGCGAACAGCGCCGTCGTCGCCGGCGACGGTCGGGTCAGCCCGTCGGGGTCGGCGCCGGCCAACACCGGGAGCCGGTCGCCGAAGAGCTCGGCGTGCCAGGCGTGGCGCATGCTCTGGGCATCGAGGTGGACCTGGACGCCGGCGATCGGCATGTCGGTGACCCAGGTGCCGAGCAGCCGGTGGAGCGAGGACTCGATCCACCGGTACTCCCCCACCAGCTCGGCCGTCCTGGCGAGCGGCAGTGACGGGTGGGACCCGTCGCCCGTCGGCCCCGCGGCGTCGAGCTCAGGCAACGGTCGGCGACGGATCGGTGGCCTGCGGTGCGGTGGGGCGGACAGAGCCGTAGTGGTTGGTGATGGGCATCCGACGATCCTTACCGAACGCCTTGCCCGAGATCCGCCCCCC
>JAKAZC010000030.1 GCA_021826655.1 Actinomycetes bacterium
GAGACCGCCTCACCCGCCCGACGGAGGCGATCGGCCAGCACCGACCCCCTCCGCTGGACCGAACCGGGGAACCGACACTCCGGATCGTCCCATGGGTGGACCCGGTGGCCGACCCGCACGGCGTGCACCCGTGCAGCCGGTACGTGGAGCTCTACTGGCTGGGCATCATCGGCCCGAGCACGACCTGGCTGCTCCGTCGCCTCAACTACGGCCTCGAGGTCCATGGGGACGGATACGACCTCCACCTCCCCGAGACGGCCCGCGCACTCGGCCTGGGCGACAAGATGGGGAAGAACTCGCCCTTCCGTCGGGCCCTGGCCCGATTGATCACGTTCGAACTGGCACGGGCGCAGGGCCAGAGCGAGCTCGCGGTCCGGTCGCGCATACCTCCACTTCCCCTGCGCCACCTGAGCAGGCTGCCCGAGGCGCTCCAGCGGAGCCACCGTCGATGGGCGGCCGAACGGCACCTGCCCGAGGCCGAGCAGATGCGTCGCCGGGCCCTCCGACTCGCCACTGGTCTGGCGGAGGCCGGACAGGATCGAGCCGGCATCGAGCGGCGCCTCGCCCAGTGGCGATTCCATCCGGCCGTCGCGTTCCACACGGCCGACGTGGTGTGCGGCGGCGGGGGAACGGCCGCGAGCGGCGGTGCGCCACGCGTCGTGGCCCGGACCGTGCATCCGCTGCTGCCCGATCACCCCGTCCAGTCGTCCGCCCCCGACCTGCCGGACGGGTCCGGGTGACGGTGCCGACGACGGTCGACCGCCACCCGTCCGGCGTCCCGGGTCGGATCAGCCGGGTTCGGCCTCGTGCCCGGCGGGCGTGAGACCCCAGTAGGACTCGACCGGCTCCATCTCACCCTTCACGACCTTGTCGATCATGCGGCAGATCGGGAGATCGAGGTCGTGCCGCTCGGCGAGTTCGAGGGCCACGTTGGCCGTGTTCACGCCCTCGGCCACCATGTGCATCTCCTCGAGGATGTCACCCAGCCTCCGACCTCTGCCGAGCTGCTCCCCGACGGCTCGGTTCCGGCTGTGCGGGCTGACGCAGGTGGCGATGAGGTCGCCCATCCCGGCGAGCCCTGCGAAGGTCGCGGGTTTCGCCCCCATGGCCTCTCCCAACCGGATCAGCTCGGCCAGCCCCCGGGACATCACGGCGGCACGGGTGTTGTCACCCACGCCGAGTCCCTCTCCCATGCCTGCGGCGATGGCGATCACGTTCTTGAGGGCGCCGCCCAGTTCGCAGCCGATCACGTCGTCGTTGACGTAGACCCGGAAGACACCCCGTGTGAAGACCGCCTGAATGGCGCTGGCCACCTCGAGGTCCTCGGTGGCGATGACGGCCGCTGCGGCCTTGCCCGACAGGATCTCGCTGGCGATGTTCGGTCCCGTGAGCGCAGCCACCGGGTGTCCCGGGACGATCTCCCTGACCACCTCCGTCATCCGCAGGAGCGAACCGCGTTCCAGGCCCTTCGACAAGCTGACCACCGGGATCCACGGGCGCATGAACGGCGCTGCGTCCTGGAGCACCCGCCGGAACCCGGACGTCGGCACTCCGAGCACCACCAGGTCGGCCCCGCAGACGGCCCGCTCCAAGTCCGCAGTCGCACCGAGCGCGGGGTCGAGGCTGAAGCCCGGCAGATAGGCCGGATTCTCGTGGTCTTCGTGCACGGCCCGGGCCACCTCGGGATCCCGTGCCCACAACACGGTGTCGTGTCGGGCGGCCACGAGTGATGCCACTGTCGTGCCCCACGACCCTCCACCGAGGACTGCGATCTTCACGAGCCAGACGGTAGTGCAGGGATTGGGTGGGTTCCCGCTACCCGTCGGGCCCGTTCCTGACGCCTTCCCCCGTCCACCGGTCCGATCAGCTGTCCCGTGGTGCGGCCATCCAACAGGCGAACTCCTCGGACGTGGCGAGTTCCACCAGGGTACGGACGCCGAATCCGCTCCCACCCTTGGTGTTGTAACCGCGGCTGTCCTCGGTGCGGGAGGGGCCGGCGATGTCGAGGTGGGCCCACGGGACGTCGGATACGAACTCGTTGAGGAGGAGCGCTGCGGCGATGCTCCCCGCCTGTCCGGGCCGGCCCATGTTCTTCATGTCTGCCACCTCGGACTCGATGTGGACGGCATAGTCCGCGTGGAGCGGCAGGGGCCACGACGGCTCACCGGCCCGGGATCCGGCGGCTCGGACCGCGGCGATCAGGTCCTCGTCGTTGCCGAACAGGCCGGCGATCTCCTTGCCCAGCGCCACCACAGCCGCACCGGTCAGGGTGGCCAGGTCGACGACTGCGTCGGGTTCGGACTCGACGGCGAGGGCCAGTCCGTCGGCCAGGATCAGTCGGCCCTCGGCGTCGGTGTTGAGCACCTCGATGGTCTTACCGCTCCGTGTGGTGAGGACGTCGCCTGGTTTGACTGCCGTTCCACTCGGAAGGTTCTCGGTCATCGGTGCCCACGCCGTGATCGGAATCCGCCCGTCCAGCGCGGCGACCGCGTCCATGGCCGCCAGGACGGCGGCCGCGCCGCCCATGTCGGTCTTCATCGACTCCATGCCCGTGGCCGGCTTGAGCGAGAGGCCGCCCGAGTCGAAGGTGATCCCCTTGCCCACGAATGCCAGGTGCGGCACCCGCCCGTCGAACTCGAACGGGTCGTCGGGTCGGTACTCCACCCGCACCAGGCGCGGTGGCCGCTGTGATCCGGCGGCCACCCCCAGGAGCCCACCGAGCCGCTCGTCCGCGATGCGGAGCTCGTCCCAGACCTCCACCGTGAGGGTCGCACTTCCCGCGAACCGATCCGACACCACGGCGGCGAAGCGCTCGGGGGTGAGCGAGCCGGCGGGCTCGTTCACCAGATCGCGGGCGAACGCCACCGATCGGGCGATCTGCGCGCCCCGTGCCGTGCCCCGGGCGATCGATTCCGGGTTGGCACCGCCGTCGGACAGCACCAGTGCGCCGAGCTCGGGCGGCGGCTCGGCACTGCGGAAGCCGTCGTACCGGTAGGACGCGAGTGCGCCACCCTCGGCCGCCGCCGCCGCTACGTCGGCCGCCGGCACGCTCCCGACGGTGGGTAGGACGAACAGTGCAGAGCCGCCCGAGCCGGCCGATCGCACGAAACCCGCCGCGGCCCGGCGCACGGTCTCGAGCCCCTGGTCGCCGGTGAGCGTCTCGCTTGCGCCCATACCCACCAGCGCCACGTCCGGACCCGGCGAGGCGCCGGAGGCGGCGAGGGCCGAACGCAGCACGAGGACCTGGGCCGCCCTGCCGGTGAATCCCTGCCGCCCACACCATGCCGCATCAAGCCCGGACGGCAGGTCCACTCCGGCCAGGTTGTTCGGGTCGATGGACAGGACGGGGCCACCGGCGGTGCTGTGGACGGGGACTCCCACCGAGGTCAGGTCGTCGGGTAGTCCGTTGGTGGACACGGCGGTCACGTCGATCACGTCAGTACTCCATGGGCTCGGTCGGACAGATGGCAGGCGTCAGGTGCCGGGACGTCGGCGGCGGGCGTCAGGCGCGGGACAGGTCAGTCCGCGACACCGTCCTGCTTCCTGGTGGCCGGCCGTCGAGGGGCTCCGCGGGCCAGCAGGTGGTCTTCTCCCTCCGCCCAGCGGGCCATGGCCCACAGGAGGTCGGAAAGGCGGTTCAGGTACAGACCGACGAGCGAGCCCTCGATCGGCGCGGACACGAGCAGTCGCTCGGCCCGACGCACGATGGTGCGGGCCAGGTCGAGTGCCGCCGAGGTCCGGTTCGCGCCCGGAACCACGAATTCCGTCGGCATGGACACCCGGGCGATCAGATCGTCGATCCGCTCCTCCATCGCCGACACCAGCGCGTCGGTCACCAGGGTCCTGCCCGCCACCAACTTCGATCGATGGGACGGTTCGGTCGTCACCTCGGCCATGAGGACGTAGAGCTCGCGTTCCAACACGGTCAGGAGCTCGTCCAGCTCGGAGCCGGGGACCGCCTCGGCCCGAGCCATCCCCATTGCGGCCTGGGCCTCGTCGACCGCGCCGGTCACCTGCATCATCGGTGCGTCCTTTCGGACGCGCCCCCCGTAGAGGAGGCCGGTCGTCCCGTCGTCGCCGGTACGGGTGTAGATCTTCAGCACGGTGTCCTCACCGACCCGATGCTAAACGAACCCCACCGGAGGGCCCCGTCGCCGGCAGGCCCAAGGCCCCGATCGGGCCGGTCCCCGCCTCCGCCCCGGTATCGTCTGGGGGGTCATGCCTGACCACCGCACAGAATCGAGCTACCTCCGAGCCGTCGCCGAGCGTGTCGTCGTCTTCGACGGAGCCATGGGGACCAACCTCCAACTGGCCGAGCTCACCGCCGATGACTTCGGTGGTCCCGACCTCGAAGGTTGCAACGAGCTCCTCGTCGTCACCCGACCCGACGCCGTGGAGCAGGTCCACCGGTCGTTCTACGAGGTGGGCTGCGACGTGGTCGAGACGGACACGTTCGGTGCGTTCGCCCCGGTACTCGCCGAGTACGGGCAGGGCCATCAGGTGCGCGAGCTGAATCTCGCCGCCGTCCGACTCGCCCGGAACGCGGCGGAGGAGTTCGTCACTGCGGACAGACCCCGGTGGGTGGCGGGCAGTATCGGCCCCGGCACCAAGTTCCCCACGCTCGGCCAGACCCGCTACGCGGCCCTCCGCGATGCCTATGAGGAGCAGGCGGAAGCGCTGGTAGAGGGTGGCGTCGACCTCATCCTCGTCGAGACGGTGTTCGATCTGCTCCAGGCCAAGGCCGCCATCAACGGTGCCCGTAGGGCCATGCGGCGCACCGGTGTGCGCCTCCCGATCCAGTGTCAGGTCACCATCGAGCTCACCGGGACCATGCTGCCAGGTACCGAGGTCGGTGCTGCCCTCGTCGCCCTGCAGGCCATGGACGTCGACGTGATCGGCCTCAATTGCGCCACCGGGCCGTCGGAGATGTTCGAGCCGCTTCGGCACCTCACCGGGCACGCCACCATTCCGGTTTCGTGTCTGCCCAATGCCGGGCTGCCCTCGGTGGTCGACGGCGCCATGCACTACGACCTCGAGCCCTTCCAACTTGCCGAGTACCACCGTCAGTTCGTGAGCGAGCTGGGTGTGTCCGTGATCGGTGGCTGCTGCGGCACCACACCGGCTCACCTGGCCGCGGTGGTCGAGGCGTGCGCCGGCCTGACCCCGGCCACCCGTTCCCCCGAGCGTGAGGAGGGTGCCGCGTCGATCTACACCCACGTGCCCTTCACCCAGGACAGTTCGTTCCTGGTCGTCGGCGAGCGCACCAACGCCAACGGCTCGAAGAAGTTCCGCGAAGCCATGCTCGAGGCCGACTGGGACTCCTGCGTGGACATGGCCAAGGAGCAGGTCAAAGAGGGGTCGCAGCTCATCGACGTGTGCGTCGACTACACGGGCGCCGACGGCATGTCCGATATGGACGAGGTCGCATCCCGCTTCGCCACCCAGTCGACCGCTCCCCTCATGGTCGACTCCACCGAGGCACCCGTGGTCGAGACCGCACTGTCGTGGATCGGTGGCCGTGCCGTCATCAATTCGGTGAACCTCGAGGAGGGCGATGCAGTCGGTACCCGGCTCGACTCGTTCCTCACCCTGGCGAAGGAGTTCGGCGCCGCCGTGGTGTGCACGTGCATCGACGAAGAGGGACAGGCACGTACGGCCGATTGGAAGGTGCGCGCCGCCACGGCTATCCACGACATCGCCACCGGCCGCTACGGGCTCCGTCCCGAGGACCTCCTGTTCGATCCCCTGGCGCTCCCGTTGTCGACCGGCATGGAGGAGAGCCGCCGGGACGGAATCGAGACCATCGAGGGGATCCGCCGGATCAAGGCGGAACTGCCCGGCGTGTTCACGGTGCTCGGGCTCTCCAACGTGTCGTTCGGGCTGAACCCCGCCGCCCGCCAGGTCCTCAATTCCGTCTTCCTCCACGAATGCGTGGAAGCTGGTCTCGACGCGGCCATCGTCCATGCCTCGAAGATCCAGCCCCTGTCCAAGATCGACGACCGGGCCCGCGAGGTCTGCCTCGACCTCATCTACGATCGGCGCGCCGAAGGGTACGACCCGTTGACCGAACTCCTGGCCCTGTTCGAGGGCGTCTCCGCGTCCTCCGCCAGCGCGGCCGAGGACCGCTCGGGCTGGACGGTCGAACGCCGTCTCGAGCACCGGATCATCGACGGTGACCGCAACGGCATCGAAGCCGATCTCGAGCAGGCGATGGCCCAGGGACTCACCCCGTTGGTCATCATCAACGAGTTCCTCCTCGCCGGCATGAAGACGGTCGGTGAGCTGTTCGCCTCCGGCGAGATGCAGCTGCCGTTCGTCCTCGGCTCGGCCGAGACGATGAAGACGGCGGTCGCCCATCTGGAGCCCCACATGGAAAAGGCCGACCAGGGGGGCAAGGGCACGATGGTGCTCGCCACGGTCAAGGGCGATGTCCACGACATCGGCAAGAACCTGGTCGACATCATCCTCACCAACAACGGGTACACCGTACGCAATCTCGGTATCAAGATCGGCATCAACGACATGGTGTCCGCGGTCGAGGAGTTCGGTGCCGACGCCATCGGCATGAGCGGCCTCCTGGTGAAGTCGACGTTGATCATGCGTGAGAATCTCGAGGAGCTCAACCGGCGGGAGCTGTCCCACATCCCGGTCATCCTGGGTGGCGCCGCACTGACCCGCACCTATGTGGAACGGGACCTCCGTCAGGTCTACGACGGTCGCCTGTTCTACGGAAAGGATGCATTCGAGGGTCTGCGCACCATGGACCGCCTCGTGGAGCTCGCCCGCACCGGGGACGACGATCCCGGATTCGGGACGGCCATCGGCGGGCGCGACCTGGGACCCCGCAAGAGCGAACTGCGCAAGCAGGCTGCCGACGAGGCGCGTGCGCGTGGTGAACAGCTGCCGAGCCGATCCCCCGAAGTGGTCTCGGACAACAAGCTCTTCACACCGCCATTCGTCGGGAGCCGGGTGGCGAAGGGCATGGCCATCGACGACATCGTCGCATTCGTGAACGAGACCGCCCTGTTCCGGAACCAGTGGGGATTCCGCCCCGAACAGGGGGAGGACGACCCGGCGTTCAAGGTACGGGTACGGTCACGGCTCCGAGAGGAACTGGCCAAGGCCAAGGCCGAGCAGCTGCTCGTCCCGCAGGTGGCGTGGGGTCACTTCGCAGCCAACGCCGACGGCGACGACCTGGTCATCTGGACCGACGAGTCCCGCACCGCGGAGCGGATGCGGTACGCCTTCCCCCGACAGGTCGAGGATCCGTACCTGTGCATCGCTGACTTCTTCCGGTCGATCGACTCCGGCGACGAGGACTGGGCGAGTTTCCAGGTGGTCACGATGGGCTCCCGGGTATCGGAGGAGGCTGCCCGACTGTTCGCCGCCGACGAGTACCAGCAGTACCTCTACCTCCACGGACTCGGCGTCGAGATGGCCGAGGCACTTGCCGAGTACTGGCACCGTCGCGTCCGCGAGGAACTCGGATTCGCCGACGAGGACGGGCCGACGCTGACCGGGCTGTTCCGCCAGAAGTACCGGGGCGGCCGCTACTCGTGGGGCTACCCGGCCTGCCCGCGGCTCGAGGACAACGCGCTGGTGGTCGAGCTGTTGGGCGCGGAACGCATCGGGGTGGATGTCAGCGAGGGATTCCAACTCCATCCCGAACAGTCGACTACGGCGATCATCTGCCACCACCCCCAGGCCAAGTACTTCGTCGCCTGAACCCCACGGTCCGCCGGTCCCCTGCCCATGTCGGCGTCCACCCGGCGCCTCGCACCCGGAGTCTGGCCCAATGGGCCGTTCCGCAACCATTCTGCACTCGATCCAAGGAGCGGAGGTGCGAGCCGCCGCGTAGAATTTCGCCGTGGAGACACCCGCCCTGTCTGGGACGTGGCGATTCGGGGCCATATCCGGGACTGCACGCCTCCAGTTCGGGGTGACGGTCGCCGTCATCGTGCTGTCCGCCCTCCTCGTGACCTACCGTCTGGTTCGCTCGGCCCGCCGTCGCAAGGCAGCGGGCGCCGCCCGCCGAGCCTTCGACGTCGGCGGCCTCGATCACACCGGCTCGTACTCCCCGTCGAGCCGGAGCGGGCCCATTGCACGGCCGCGGGACGACACCAGCCAGCCGATGGCACCATCGTTCAATGTCCCCAGACCCGCGCGCCGGACACACACCACGGGGATCGGTCCGGTGGAGAGACCGGCCCAGATGGTCTCGACGACGACAGGTGTCGTCCCGTCGGCGGAACCGCGGGCAGGTGGACGCCGTCCGGTCGAGCTCCTGGCCATGCCGGTCCGGCCGCCGGCCCGGCGCCACCGCTGAGGCCTCCGTCGGCGTTCGATCCCCAGGAAGTCGACCCTCAGTGGTCCGGCGGCGGGCCCCCGAGGACGCTCCCGGTCACAGCGCGAGCGTCGCGCCTCCGTCGACCAGGATTGCCGCACCGTTGATGAATCCGGCCGGTCCCGAGCACAGAAAGGCGGCAACCGAGCCGAAGTCGCCCGGATCCCCCATGACCCCGGCCCCACCGAGCTCCTTCATGCGGTCGGTGGCGTGGGGGCCGGGGCAGATCATGTTGATCGTGATCCCGCTCGACTCGGCCGCCAGGTCGTGCGCAGCCGTCTTGAGCCATCCCCACAGCCCCACCCGGGCGGTGTTGGAGAGGGCGAGCATCGGTGCTGCCTGCCGCACGGTGTAGGACGTGATGCAGCAGATGCGACCCCATCCCGACTCCCGCATGTGGGGAATGGCCTCGCGTGCCAGTCGGATCGAGGTCGTCAGATTGGCGTTGATCGCCGACTCGAGCGCGTCGTCCGTCACCTCGAGCGCCCGCCCCGGAGGAGGGCCTCCGGCATTCGCCACCACGATGTCCAATCCCCCGAACCGCTCCACCGTGGCCGCCACCAGCCGGGCCGGCTCCCCGGGGTCGGTCACATCGCCGATGCACATGTCGGCCTGACCCCCCGCCCCGACGACCGCCCGGCGGGCCTCGTCGAGCGCCCCGGGAGTCCGTCCGGAGAGCATCACCCGAACGCCCTCGGCGGCGAGCGCCAGCGCCGTGGCACGCCCGAGACCACGCGATCCGGCCGTGACCAGTCCCACTTTCCCGTCGATCCCCAGATCCATGTGCTGATCCACTCCTCAAGCTGTGCGTTCCGGCGTGGTCGACGGCGGACCGGGTCAGCCGTCGACCACTACCAGCCGGTGGTCGGCCGTGTTGAGCGACTCCGGCTCCCCGTCCGGCCCTACCACCACGATGTCCTCGAGCCGCATGCCGAAACGACCAGGATGGTAGATGCCGGGCTCGACCGAGAACGCATGCCCGGGAACCAGCACCTCGTCGTTGCCCACCACCAGATATGGGTCTTCGTGCTCCTCGATGCCGATTCCGTGCCCGGTCCGGTGAACGAACAAGTCGCCGTGACCCGCCTCTTCGATGACCGTCCGGGCCGCCCGGTCGACCGAGGCCGCCGTCACCCCGGCACGGGCGGTGCCCACAGCGGTCTGCTGCGCCCGGAGCAGGACCTCATAGCATTCGGCGACCTCGTCGGAGGGGGCGCCGGTGACCACCGTCCGGGTGATGTCCGAGCAGTAACCGGGTCCCCCGTCCAACGAGAGGGACCCACCGAAGTCGCACACGACCGTCTCGCCCCGGGCGATCATCCGCCCCCCGGGTTCGTGGTGGGGACTGGCGGCGTTGGGCCCACTGCCGACGATGGCGAAGTTCACGGCGCGGTGTCCCTCGGACACGAGCAGCGCACCGAGGCGGGCGGACACCTCTGCCTCGGTCCGGCCCACCAACGGGATCCCGCCCGACTGCAGCACGGCCGCGACCCGGTCGGCGGCCGCTGCCGCGGCCCGGAGCGCGGCAACCTCGTCGGCATCCTTCACGGCCCGGATGGGCGAGGTCACCCGAGACGCATCGATCCAGTCGCTGTCGGGAAGTCGTCGTTGCAATGCCAGTACCGTGGTGGCCCAGGCGCGGTCGGACACGGCGAGCCGGGCCGAGCCGTGCCGCCGGAGGAGGTCGACGACGAGGTCGAGTGGGTCCTCGGCATCCGACCAGGGGCGGATCTCGACGAGTCCTTCGGGATCGGGCACCCGGGGCGCCTCCAGACCGGGTACGACCAGGACCGCGTCCCCCGTCGCCGGAAGGACCAGGACCGTCAGCCGCTCGAGCGGCATCGCACGGTAGCCGGTCAGCCAGGGGAGGTCCGCACCATGGGAGAGCAGCATCGCGTCCACTCCGAGCGACCCCATTCGCTCCCGGACCCGCGCGATCCGGTCGGACCGGGCACCCGCGCTCATGTCCGTACCGATGTGGGGAGGACCGTCACCGGGGCACCGCCGCCAGTGGCGCCGGCCGCCTCTCGGGCGTGGTAGCTCGATCGGGTCAGCGGTGAGGACTGCACATGGGCGAACCCGAGGGACTCGCCCACCCGGCGGAGGTCGGCGAACTCGTCGGGTCGCCACCACCGGGCGACGGGCAGGTGTCTCGTGCTCGGGCGCAGGTACTGACCCAGGGTGACGATGTCGACACCGACTGCCCGGAGGTCGGCCAACGTGGCGACCACCTCGTCCTCGCGCTCTCCCATCCCGAGGATGATGCCCGACTTGGTCGTGAGCCCGGCGGCGGCCGAGCGGGCGAGGACGGTCAGGCTCCGGGCGTAGCCGGCCGACGGACGGACCGCCCGCTGCAGCCGTGGCACCGTCTCGATGTTGTGGTTGAGCACGTCCGGGCGGGCGTCGAGGATGGTCTGCAACGACATCCGGTCGCCCTTGACGTCAGAGATCAGGACTTCGACGGCGGTGCCCGGGCTCGTCGCCCGCACCGCCCGGATCGTCCGGGCGAACGCACCGGCACCGCCGTCCGGAAGGTCGTCCCGGGCCACGCACGTGATCACCGCGTGGGCCAGGCCCATTCGTGAGATCGCATCGGCGACCCGGTCGGGCTCCGTGACGTCGAGTGGCAACGGGTGGCGGGTATCCACCTGGCAGAAGGCACAGGCCCGGGTGCAACGCGATCCGTTGATCATGAAGGTGGCGGTGCCGTCGGACCAGCACTCGAAGATGTTCGGGCAACCGGCCTCTTCGCACACGGTGACGAGGTCGAGATCACGGATGCCGCGCTGCAGCCCCAGGAATTCGTCGGCCATCGAGGCCTGGACCCGCAGCCACTCGGGCTTGCGGGCCGAGATCGGGAGCCCAGCACGGGGGTCGACCCCCGACCGGACCAACCGCCGCTCGAGCGCCGTTCCGCTGTCGACTGGCGTGCTGCCGGTGCTGCCGGTGCTGCCGGTGCTGCCGGTGCTGCCGGTGCTGCCGGTGCTGCCGGTGCTGCCGGTGGCCAGGAACGATACGGGAACGGCACCGACCGGGCCGTTCGAGCCGGCGCCGTCGGTCACCGCCGTGCAGTCGTCCAGGTCACCCCAGACCTCCTGGGCCGAGTCCAGGACGGCTCGGACGGCGTCGGCCACCGTGACCGGGTACCCCTCGGCAGCCAGTGAGGTGACCGGTCGGTCGGCGATACCGCACGGCACGATGTGCCCGAACATCGACAGGTCCGTAGAGACGTTGAGACCGAACCCGTGAGTGGTCCGCCCTCGCGCCGTCCGCACCCCGACGGCGGCGATCTTGCGGGGTCCGGCGTGCCCGTCCCCCGTGGACGCCGGGTCGAACCACACGCCGGGGAAGCCGTCCATCCGCCCCACCCGGGAGGGCGGAACACCGAGCCGTGTCAACGCACCGATCACCACGCGCTCCACATCCTGGACGTGTCCGGGTCCCCGATGGGGTCCGGCACCCACCGAACGGATGGGGTAGCCGACCAGTTGGCCCGGGCCGTGGTAGGTGACATCCCCGCCCCGGTCGACCGTCACCAGCTCCGCACCCACCGTGGCCGGATCGACGAGTACGTGGTCCGGGTCGGCATGTCTCCCGAGGGTGTACACGGGAGCATGCTCGAGCAGCAGGAGGTAGTCGTCGGCCGAGCGTTCGGCGATACCGCGTTGGAGGTCCCATGCCTCCGTGTAGGCGACACGGCCGAGCCACCGTGCCCTCATCGACGACGCCGACCGGGTGTGCGCCGGAATGCCGGTGCCCGGCAGGTCCCCGCCACGGCCGCCTAGAGCTCGCCGGCCCAGTCGCGGTCGTCCAGGATGGTCGACAGCCGGGACAGGAAACGTGCCACGTAGGCGCCGTCGACGGCGCGATGATCGAAGTTCATTGCGACCAGCCCTATCGAGTGGATACCGATCGTCTCCGTCCCGTCGGGCAGTTCGACGACGACCGGCTTCCGGGACACGCCGTCCGTCGACAGGATCGCCACCTGGGGCTGATTGATGATCGCCCCGGTGATCAGCGTGCCGAACGGGCCGGCATTGGTGATCGAGAACGTCCCATCGCTGATGTCGTCGAGGCTCAGCCGCTTGGTGCGGGCACGGTCGGCGACGTCACGGATCCGACGGGCCATGCCCCGAAGGTTCAGCTCCTCCGCCCGGTGCACCACCGGGACGATGAGCCCCTCGTTGTCCAGGTCTACGGCGATGCCCAGGTTGATGTCGCGATGGACGACCAGGGCGTCGTCGCCGACGGAGGCGTTCAGGTGAGGGAACTCGGCCAGGGCCTCGACCGACGCCCGGGCGACGAAGGGAAGGTAGGTCAAGGTGAACCCCTCCTCCTCGCGGAAGCGCCCACCGTGGAGCCGGCGAACCTGCTCCACCCGCTCGTAGTCGATCTCCTTCACCATCAACGTATGAGCGGAGGTGGCCTTCGACCGGACCATGTGCTCGGCGGTCCGGCGTCGGATGTTGGTGAACGGGACGATCTCGTCCCGGTCCGTCGAGGCCGGTGCGGCGACCGGTGCCAGTGCACCGGGAGGCACGGGCGTCCGGGCGGAGTGGATGCTCGGGACCTCCGAGGGGACCGTGCCCCGCTCGATGATCGATTCCACGTCGGCCCGGGTGATCCGTCCGCCGAGACCGCTACCGGGGATCGATGCGGGATCGAGTCCATGGTCGCTGAGCAGGCGGCGCACCACCGGGGACAGGACCCGCGTCTGGTCGACCGCACCGGGAGGTTCCGCGGCTGCGGGCGCGGCCGTCGGAGGGACGACGGCTGCGGCTTCGGGTCGATCCGGGGTCACGGCGCCCGCCGGCTGGTCGGACAACGGAGGCAGCGGTGCGGTCGGACCGGGCGGGGTCGGCGTCGGTGGGATCGCCGTGGCGACAGGGGCCGGGTCCGGGGACCGGGGCTGGGGCTGGGCGGCTGGGTCCGCGGTCGGTCCGGCCGCCGATCCGGGTGCGGCGATCACGGCGAGGGCGACACCGACGTCGACCGTGTCGCCCTCCTGGACGAGGATGGCGGTCAGCACCCCTTCGGCCGGAGACGGGACCTCGGAGTCGACCTTGTCGGTCGACACCTCGAAGAGCGGCTCGTCCCGGGCGACCGTGTCACCGACGGCCTTGAACCACTTGGTGATGGTTCCTTCGGTCACGGTCTCGCCGAGCTGCGGCATCGTCACGTCAGGCAACGTGGAGCCCCCTTCCGGTCAAGGCAAGCACGGTCTCGCCGAAGGTCTCCGACAGAGACGGATGCGGCTGGATGAATTGCGCGACCTCGTCGGCGGTGGCCTCCCAATTGACGGCCAGGTAGCCGGCGCCCAACTGCTCGGTCACCCATGGGCCGACCATGTGGACCCCCAGGATGCGTCCCGTCGTGCCGTCCGGACGCCGCTCGGCCACGAGCTTGACCATTCCCTCGGTGTCCCCGATGATGCGGGCCCGGCTGTTGCCGCCGAACGGGTCCTTCTTGACCACGACGTCGAGGCCGGCTGCCCGGGCCGCGGCCTCGGTCATCCCGGCGAAGGCGACCTCGGGGTGGCAGTAGATCGCCCAGGGGACCCGCGCGTAGTCGACCGGCGGCGCCGGCTCTCCCAGGATCGACTTGATCACGACGATGGCCTCGGCGAACGCCACGTGCGCGAGCTGCGGGGTCCCGGCGACCACGTCGCCCACCGCCCAGATGCCGGGGGCCGATGTCCGCATGACGGCATCGGCGACCACGAAGCCGCGCTCGTCGATGGTCACCCCGGCTCCGTCGGTCACCAGCCCCTCCGTCCGGGGACGGCGACCGACCGACACCACCACGGCGTCCACGGCCAGTTCCTCACCGTCACCGAATGCGACGACGGTGCCCCCCTCTGCCGCCGGCGTGTGTCCGTGGAGGGTGACGCCGGCCTTGACGTCGATCCCCCGCTTCTTGAACGAGCGGGCGACGGTACGGACCACATCGTCGTCACAGCCGTTGAGGATGGTCGGCAGTGCCTCGAACACGGTCACCGTCGAGCCGAGGTCGGCGAACATCGAGGCGAACTCGCAGCCGATGGCACCGCCACCGACGACCGCCACCGAACCGGGAAGGGACTCGAGCGCAAGGACCTCGTCCGAGGTCAGCACGACCGTACCGTCGATGTCGAAGCCCGGGATCGTGCGGGGAACCGAGCCGGCAGCCAGGACGATGTCGTCACCGGTCACCTCGGTGGTGGTCCCGTCGTTGCCGGCGACGCGATCGGA
>JAKAZC010000373.1 GCA_021826655.1 Actinomycetes bacterium
CGGAGGCGCCCGGCTGACGTCGGCTCACGTGAACGCCATCCCCATCGCCGAGCACGTGGTCCGGACCGCGATCGACCACCGCCACGGTGCGGCCCGATGGCGGGCGGCGCAACGGGAGCACCGGTGGGATGCGGGTCCCCATCCCGAGGTCAACGGCAGCACCTGGGCCATCGTCGGGCTCGGGTCGATCGGGCGGGCCGTTGCCCACCTGGCAGGAGCGTTGGGCGTCGAGCTACGGGGCGTTCGGCGCCGACCCTCCACCGACGACCCGGTCCCGTGCGTCACCCCCGATCGGCTCCACGACGCGCTGGGCGGCGCCGACGTCGTCGTGCTGTGCACCCCGCTCACCGATTCCACCTTCGGGCTGGCCGACGAGGGGTTCTTCGGGGCCATGGCGCCGGGCAGCCTCTTCGTGAACGTCGGCCGCGGCGGCCTGGTCGACGAGGAGGCGTTGGTCCGTGGGCTCGACCGGGGCGCGCCCGGAGCTGCCGCGCTCGACGTCTTCGCCACCGAGCCCCTCCCGCCCGGGCATCCCTTCTGGGACGACGAGCGGATCGAGGTGACGCCGCACGTCGCGGGGTCGAGCACCGGGAACGCCGAGCGCCTGTGCGACCTGTTCTGCGCGAACCTGGCCGCGTACGTCGAAGGACGGCCGTTGGCGCACGAGGTCCGCTGAACCAGGGTCCCCGCCCGGGCCCGGCCACCGGGCCTCAGCGGCCGTTCACGACCACCGGCCTCACCGGCCGTTTATGTAGTCCACGAGCTCCTTGCGGTCCCGTTCGAGCTCCCCGATCCGGCACTTGACGACGTCGCCGATGCTGACGATCCCGCACAGGACGCCGTCGCGGACGACCGGCACGTGGCGGATCCGCCGCTCGGTCATGACCGCCATGAGGGCATCGGTGTCGTCACCCAGCGAGCAGGTGTGGACGGTGTCCGACATGATGGAGGCGACCGGCGCTGCCAGCAGCGTCTCGCGACGCGTATCGATCCCGCGGACGACGTCGCGCTCCGAGACGATGCCGTCGATGTGCAGGCCGTCGGCGGAGACCACCAGCGCTCCGACCCCGTGCCGCCCGAGAGCGGCGACCGCCGCGGCCACCGTATCGGTTCCCGTGATGGTGGCCACCGAGGAACCCTTCTCCGTCAGGAGGTCCGAAATCCGCATCAAGCCCACCCCCTACTCGATACACGCGAGTTTAGGGAAACCGGGCGCCCATGGGTAGGCGCGCGCCGCCCACCGTGGGTTCCCCGACCACCGGGCGGGTCCCGGCGCCGGTCAGCGGGCGGCCGGCCCCCGTGGGTCGTCGGGCAGGATCTCGTCGGTGAAGCCGATCAAGGCGTTGAACGTGTCGCGCGGATCGAGGACCAGCGAGCCGGCCCGTCGCTCGGAGACCCTGACGCCGAGCTTCTCGACGTGCCGCTCGGCCGAATCGAGGTCCCTGACCAGGAACGTCATCGCGTGCGGGATCTCCCCGTTGTCGGCGAGGTCGCGCTCGAGCGGCGATCCCTGGGTGATTGGCCGGGCGAGCTCGATCACCGTGTTGGTCCCGACCATGACGAAGGCGTGCTCGGCGGTCTCGGTCGTCCCCCGGTGGAAGAGGGTCCCCCCGAGCGGACCGGTGAAGAGCGACAGCGGCCGGTCGAGGTCCCTGACCACGTTGGTCATGTGTGAGAGGCGCAGGATGCCGAGGGGGTGCTCGTCACGCCAGTACGCCGAGGACCATCCCGGCTTGAACAACGGGTCGCGCGGGTGCCCCTCGGGTGGCCGCGCCATGAACTCCATCTGGCCGAACGTGTCCTTGGGATGCGTGAAGATGACGGAGGGGATCTCGTCGACCTCGCCCTGAAAGAGCCCCCCGCCGGGCTTGGCGATCCGGACCCCGGCGGACTTCAGCTCGTCGAACAGGGAACGGAAGTCGGCATCGTCGACCAGCCACGCGAAGGAGTGCAGGTGCTGGCCGAACCGGCCGGCGAACTTGGGGAGCGGGTGTCCCTGGTCGGCCGGGTCCCTGCTCGCCTCCATCAGCTCGAGCACGAAGTCGTCGCCGACGCGGTTCAGCGACGCCCAACGCTTGTCGAGGTCCGACCACGACTTCTGCATGTAGGTGGCCGGCGCGAAGAGGGAATCGAAGAACTTCCCCGCCTCGTCGATGTCGTCGACCATGAGCATGAGGTGGAAGAACTCTCGGATCGGCATCCCCGCAGCCTAGGCGCACGGCGAGGGGCCGCCGGTGAGCGCCGGCCGGCCCGCTAGGCGGGGAGCCCCCCGGAGCCCGTGATCTGGGGAAGGGTCGTGACCTGCGAAGCCGGCGGTGGGCTGATCGTCACGCCGGCGCCGTAGTCGCTGAAGTCTTCCTCCACCTGCGCGGTGACGCCCGGGCCCCCGGTGCCGAGGGAGCCCGAGACGTCCACGCTGACGCGGCTCAGCCGCCCCGCCCCGTCGACGAACACGTCGAACTGCAGGGAGGTGTCGGCAAGGAGCTGCTGGACGGCCTGCTGCTCGGCGGGGCTGAGCCCGAGCTGTCCGATCCGCGACCGGACGAAGGCGGGGTCGACCACCACGTGGTAACCCTGCACCGCGGTTCCCCCGATCGTGCTCGGACCGAGGGCGGTGACCGTGTTCCCCTCGCTCGCCAGGATGTGGAGCAGGTCGGCCGGGTTGGAGGTCCCCGGGTCGATCGAGCTCGCACCCGACACCGGGACCGAGATCCAGCTCTTGCCCGGTACGAGTTGCGCGATCTGGGGGACGGAGACGTATGCGGTGCCCCCCGAGTAGACCGCCGAGACGGCGAGCCCGCTCGGAAAGTTGGGCCCGGCGTAGTGGAGGGAGAGCTGCGCCGCATCCCCGCCGAAGTCGA
>JAKAZC010000031.1 GCA_021826655.1 Actinomycetes bacterium
ACCCATGGCGATCCCGGCCACAGGGGCCTTGAGGGGAACGCCCGCGGCCATCATCGACAGGGTCGACCCGCAGACCGACGCCATGGACGTCGAGCCGTTGGAGGACAGCACGTCGGACACGAGGCGGAAGGTGTAGGGGAAGTCCTCCTCGTAGGGGACGACGGGCAGGAGCGCCCGCTCGGCCAGCAGGCCGTGTCCGATCTCGCGGCGCTTCGGGCCACGCATGAAGCCGGTCTCACCGGTCGAGAAGGGCGGGAAGTTGTAGTGGTGCATATACCGCTTCGAGTCGACCGGGGTGATGGTGTCGAGGAGCTGGTTCATGCGGGGCATGCCCAGCGTCGTCACGTTGAGGACCTGGGTCTCGCCGCGTTGGAAGAGCGCGGAGCCGTGGGCCGTCGGGAACAGGTCGACCTCGGCCGACAGCGGGCGTATGTCGGTGGTGGTGCGCCCGTCGATGCGGAGACCCTCCTCGACGATCCGCTTGCGGACAAGCTTCTTGGTCAGGCCGCGAACGGCGGCCTTGATCTCACCCTCACGTCCCGGGAACTCCGCGCCCAGGTCGGCGACGAGCGACGCGGTGACCTCCGCCAGGGCCGCGTTGCGCTCCGCCTTGGGGGTCAGGACGTTGGCGGCGGCGAGCCCGGTGGTGCCGGCGTCCTCCACCCGCGCCCACACGTCGTCGCCGTAGTCGGCGAGCGTGGAGTAGGCGATGGCCTCGATCGGGCCGCGGGCGGTCACGTAGGCGGCGACCAGCTCGCGCTGGAGGACGATGGACTCACGGATCCATGTCTTGGCAGCCTCGAGACCACTGGCCAGGACCTCCTCGGTGACCTGGGGGGCACCGTCCTCGTAGTACTGGAACGAGCGCTCCGACCCGCCGGCCTCGACCATCATGATGGCGATGTCTGTGTCGGCGCTGTCGTCGAGGGCGCGGCCGGCCACGACCAGTTCGAACGTCGACTCCTCGCCCTCCTCGAACGTCGGGTGCGGGATCCACTGCCCGTCGGTCGAATACGCGACCCGGACCGCGCCGATGGGGCCCTCGAAGGGGATGCCCGACAGCATCAGCGCTGCGGAGGCCGAATTGATGGCCAGGACGTCGTGGGGATTCACCTGATCGGCCCCGAAGATGGTTCCGACGATGTGCACCTCGTTGCGGAAGCCCTTGGGGAAGGACGGGCGCAGCGGCCGGTCGATCAGGCGGCAGGTCAGGATGGCCTGGTCGGAGGACTTCCCCTCCCGACGGAAGAACGAGCCGGGGATCTTGCCGGCGGCGTAGGTCCGCTCCTCGATGTCGACGGTGAGCGGGAAGAAGTCCGCCCCCTCACGCACCGAGCGGGCCGCTGTGGCCGTGGCCAGGAGAACGGTGTCGCCGATGCGGCCGACGACTGCGCCGTCGGCGAGTTGGGCCAGCTTGCCCGCCTCGAAGCTCAGACTCTTGTCGGTGCCGCTGATCTGCGACGATACGGAAATGGCGTCGGACATGACGCTCCTTGTGGTTCGGGGGCGCTCCGAGCCAGTTCCCAGTTGTCGGCCACCCCGCCCGCTCGGGGCCCGGTGGCCGGCAACTGGTGACTGACCTCGATGGGGGCCCGGTCGGTGTGTGGTGACGACGACCGCCCACGGTGCGGGGGCCGCTCCTGCTGCAGGGGGACCAGGAGCCTCCCTGTGATCCACCGGCACGGAACCGGCGGAAGAATTGCGACCGCCCGGCCGGAGCCGGGCGGAGCGTGCGTGCCCCCTAGCGGCGGAGGCCGAGCTTGTTGATGATCTCGCGGTAGCGCTCGACGTCGTTGTTGCGGACGTAGTCGAGGAGACGCCGCCGCCTTCCGATGAGCTTGAGCAGGCCGCGCCTGGTGTGGTGGTCACCCTTGTGCACCTTCAGGTGCTCGGTCAGGTGGACGATGCGCTCGCTCAGGATGGCGATCTGCACCTCGGGCGAGCCGGTGTCCGTCTCGTGGAGACGGTGTTCGGCGATGGTTGCCTGCTTGTCTGGCATGTGGGAAGTAGACCTCTGGAATCGTGGTGACGGCCGACGGACGGAACACGTCGACCCCGCGATGCTAGCAGGAAGCCGCCCCCGGGGCCGCTCCCCGTTCACCGCCCCCGGGGCCGCTCCCCGTTCATCGCCCCCGGATCCGGGCTGCCGGCCCACCGGTCGTCGGCATCGGGCGCGGCGGCCGCCGCACCGGACCCCTCCGCGCCCGGGCACGCGCCGAATGGACGCGGCCGGACCCGACCGCGACGCCAGGTCCGGCTCGGGTCCGCTCCGACCCGTCCGGCGTCGGTGGTCGGACGGGCGACCACGGCGTGTCCGGGCGCCTACCGGTTCGGCTGGGGGGTCACCCGCAGGTACGGCTTGAGGGTCGTGAACCCCTTGGGGAACCGCTCCTTCGCCTCTTCGTCCGACAGGGCCGGCACCACGATCACGTCCTCGCCGTCCTTCCAGTTCACCGGGGTGGCAACCTTGTAGTCGGCCGTGAGCTGCAGCGAGTCGAGTACCCGCAGAACCTCGGCCACGTTGCGACCGGTCGAAGCCGGGTAGGTCAACGTGAGCTTGACCTTCTTGTCCGGGCCGACGATGAACACCGAGCGCACGGTGAGCGTGTCGTTGGCATTCGGATGGATCATGTCGTAGAGGTCGGCGACCTTACGGTCCTCGTCGCCGATCAGCGGAAAGTTCAGCGCCGTCCCCTGCGTCTCCTCGATGTCGCCGGCCCATTTGCCGTGGGACGTGACGTCGTCCACGGACAGCCCGATCAGCTTGGCGTTGCGCTTGTCGAACTCCCCCTTGGCGGCCGAGAACGCGCCCAGCTCGGTCGTGCAGACCGGCGTGAAGTCCTTGGGATGGGAGAACAGCACGCCCCAGCTGTCCCCGAGGTACTCGTGGAAGCTGATCGTGCCCACGGTCGTGTCGGCCGTGAAGTCGGGGGCCTCGTCGCCCAGACGGATTGCCATGTGAAGCTCCTTGCTCGGTGTCTCTGACTGCCGGATGTTCCGTTGCGACTGCAGTGGGACCGGTGGCCCACGGCACCATCGGTGCCGGATGCCTGCCGGTCCGTCGGGTGCCCGGCAACGGTGGGCCCGGACTCGACGGCTCTTCAGCGTAGTCGGGCCCGGATCAATTGTCGACCGGAACCGTCAGGTATTGGAACCGGCCCGTGACGCGGCGGTCAGGCCGCTGGCCCCGTGGTCCCCCGCTCCGCCATGCTGAGACGATGCATCCTTCTCTCCGTGTGGACCGGCACGGCCCGGTGACCGTGGTGACGATCGATCGGCCCGAGCGGCGCAACGCCGTCGATCGGAAGACGGCCGACGCCCTCCTGGGTGCGTTCGAGGCCTTCGACGCCGACCCCGACGCGTCGGTGGCGGTGCTCAGCGGTGCGGGAGGGAACTTCTGCGCCGGGGCCGACCTGGAGGCCATCGCCGCGGGCGCCGGAAACCGGGTGACCGAGGAGGGTGCGGGACCGATGGGTCCGACACGGCTGGCCCTGACCAAGCCCGTCATCGCCGCCGTCGAGGGGTTCGCCGTTGCCGGCGGACTGGAACTGGCCGCCTGGTGTGACCTGCGGGTGGCGGGCGCCGATGCCACATTCGGTGTGTTCTGCCGGCGTTTCGGCGTCCCGCTCGTCGACGGCGGTACGGTCCGCCTCCCACGGCTGGTGGGCGAGGGCCGCGCCCTGGACCTGATCCTCACCGGACGGGGCGTCGGCGCCGAGGAGGCGCTGTCCATGGGACTGGTCAACCGGGTGGTGCCGTCGGGGACGGCCCGCGACGCGGCGATCGCCTGGGCGGTCGAGCTCGCAGCGTTTCCACAGGTGTGCCTGCGTAACGACCGTCGCTCGGCGATCGACCAGTGGGACAGGTCCGTGTCGGAGGGCCTGGCCCACGAGACCCGGCTCGGCCTCGCCAGCCTCCGGTCGGGCGAGGCTCTCGAAGGAGCCACCCGGTTCGCGGGCGGGGCGGGGCGGGGCGGGGCGGCCACGCCGGCTCCGCGGCTCCCGACGGTGCCGGAATGACGGACGTCGCCGCCTTCGACTTCGACGGCACCCTCACCGACGGTGGGAGTGTGTTCGGTTTCCTCACCGCGGTGGCCGGGCGCCGCCCGCTGCTGCGCGCGTCGGTCGGACTCGCCCCCCGGCTGGCCCGCGCCGCCGTGGCCGGCGGGACGGTTGCCGACGAGACCAAGGAGGAGCTCTTCGTCCGCGTGCTGGCCGGTGTCGACGCCACCTACCTGGGCCAGGTGGCGGACAAGTTCGCTGTCGACCATCTGGCCGCACACGTCCGTCCCGAGGTGCGACGGCGCCTGGACTGGCACCGCGGGCGGGGGGACCGGATCGTCGTGGTCTCGGCGTCCCCTGAAGCCTATGTGGCCGTGGCCGCCGATCGGCTGGCTGCTGACGCGGCCATCGCCACCCGCCTGGAGGTCGACGTCGCCGGCCGGCTCACCGGTCGATACGACGGCGCCAACTGCCGGGGTGAGGAGAAGATCCGGAGGCTCCGGCTGTGGATGGCCGATGCCGGCCTCGGGTGCGCCCGCCTGTGGGCCTACGGGAACAGCCGGGGCGATCTGCGGATGTTGCGCGCCGCCGATACCGGTGTCGACGTGGGTCGCCTGGGACGGTTCGGCCGACTCCGCGAATTCAAGGGACTCGACGAGACCGGGCCGCGGCGTCTGGACGGCTGACAGGCCGGCGGATCGGCGGAGCGGCGCAGCCCTACAGATACTCCTTCTTCCGCATCCAGACGAGGCAGAACCAGCCCCAGATGGGAGGCAGGTAGGCGGTGAACAGCCGCTGGACGAACACGGCCGCCACGGCCTGGGACTCCGGCACCCCCGCCGCAGTCAGGCCGATGATCATGCCGGCCTCGACCACCCCCATGCCTCCGGGTACCGGCGAGATCCCGCCGAGCATCGATCCCAGCGTCAGCACGATGAGGAGCTCGGCGAGACTCAGGCGCTCGCCGAACGCATGCAGTGACGCTCCGAGGGCCAAGGCGACGAGCAGCTGACCCAGGATCTCTCCCCCGAAGATCTCCACCAGGTTGCGCGGATGGGTCGAAAGGACCTTCAGGTGGCCCCAGACCTCGGACGCCTTGGGTCGCAGCTTGGCCGTGGCAAGCCGGCGCCACCGCGGCACGGCCAGCAGGAGCCCCGCCACCACGCCGATCACCACGATGGCGATGACCAACAGCCACACGAGCCGCGCCGTGCTACTTCCCGACCCCCCACCCGTTTCGGTCGGTGTTGCGAAGTGGAACTGCGAGAGCGCGATCGGGAGAGCGACGAGGAAGAGCCCTCCCTTGACGATCCAGCTGGCGGTCGAGACGAGGACTCCTGAGCTCACGGCAAGGGTGGCGTCGTAGCCCTGCTGCTGGAAGTACCGGACGCGGGTGGCCAGTGCGCCCATCGACCCGCCGGCCAGTGAGACGAAGGTGTTGGCGACCTCCAGCACGACAGTCCGGCCATAGGGCATGGTGTCGGTGACGGAGCCCACGGTGGTCATGGCCAGGGCGGGGTAGACCGCCTGGGCGAGGACGAACGCCGTCGCGACCCAGCCCCATCTGGCGCCGGTGATCGTGCTCCACGACTTGGTCACGTTGGCCAGTACGCCGATGAGCGCCCATCCTCCGACGAGGGTCCCCACGACGAGCGCGAGGTCGACCCAGCTGATCCGCCGTGGCTCGGTCAGCTTCGGCACCTCGACGCCGGCGATCCCGGCCCCCTGCTCGCGCAGGCCCCGGAGCAGCACCTTCCGCTTTCGCAGCGACCTCGACGCCACCGGGTTGAGTGCAGCCCGCTGGAGGAAGGGAAGCGCGGCGACAAGTGCGTCGGTCGGCAAGACGCGGCCGGCGGACGCCACGGTCCGCTCGGGCCCCACGACGGTTGCCGCCGTGGCCAGGGCGGCGGCCACGTCCCGGTCGAGCTGCTCGGGCCGGGCCACGGTCGACGCTGCCCGCATGTCGACCAGTCCGCAATGGCCCGATTCATCCACGAGGACGGTGTCGACGGAGAGTGCGCCATGTGCGATGCCCGCCCGTCGGAGCCGGAGCACTTGACCGAACAGGTCGTCGAGGGTGGCATCGTCGAGGGTCGGCTCCGACGCCGTGGCGCCACCTCCGTGGCCACCCGGGCCTTCCCCGTCCTCGACTCGGCCTGGGGTGCCGGTGACGTCGGTGGCGTCGGTCGGGTCGGTCGGTTCGGTCGGTTCGGTCGGAATCACGAACGCGGGGAGATCCGACAGAGGGCGACCGGCAGGTGGGCGGGTCACGAGCAACGCGTCGCGGGCGGGTCCTGCTGGGCCGGCGGCCAGGACACGCGCCACCCGGGCACCCGCCTGCTCGGCCAGCAACGTCAGGTACGCCTCGTGTTCGACCTGCTGCCGACGGGTCAGGGTCAGGGTCGGCCCCGAGTCGCGGTACAGCAGGAAGCGCGCCGCCTTCGACAGGAGCTGGGCATCCGAGGCGTCCCGCCCGTACACCGCGACGTCCATCGGCCCTTCGCCCGATCGTGCTTCGAACCTACCGACGCCCCACTCCTGGACGCCGACCGGCGCGACTTCGGTGACCGTGATCCCGAGGTACTCGATCAGGACCGTCACCTCCGAGGCGGACATCAACCCGAGCGGGGACCCGAAGACCAGGTGGACGGCCGCGGTCAGCAGCACGCCCACGGCCAGCCCGGCCAGGACGGCGAAGGGTAGCCCCGACCCCGACGCGACGGTGGCCAGGGCGAGGAGGGCCAGCGTCATCCGGATTCCTCGTTGGAGCCAGCGGCTCAGGTACGGGATCGCCGCGGCGGCGACCGCCACGGTCGCCGCCACCCGCGCCACCGGGAACGTCGCGGCGAAGCCGGCTGGCGTCCCCTGAGGCGGCCGTCCGCCGCTCACCCCGAGCACCTGGCCCAGGATCACACAGAGGAGCCAGGCGCCGAGCCCGGCGATAAGGCAGTCACGGACGACCGACCACCGCCGCGACACGAGTGCCAGCACCGCCACGATCACCATCAGCCCCACCGAGCCGATCCACCATACCGAGGTCACCAGCCACCGGATGCCGTCGGGCGGCGGCGTGAGCGCATGGATGATGGTCCGCTCGGTCGACGAATTGACCCGCGTGGCCAGCCAGCACACCAGGATCGCGAGCAGGGACAGCCCCACCCGGAGCCCGTCGCTCCCCCGGCGTCGGGTCTGCCCGTCACCGATCGGTGCGAAGAGGATGGACCTCCAGGCTCCTCCGCCCAAACGGCGGCGCGCCGGCGGCCTCGATTCCCCGCCCGCCGCAGTCACGCGATGCTCGGTCGGCGGCTCCATATCGCCATCCGACACTAGGTGGACCGGGGCCCGGGGTCGTTGATCCTCGCCGGCTCCGAACAACGGGCCGTGTGGCGGTCGACCCCCAGTCGGGGACCCACCGTTTCGGTTGGTGCGTGCTCATCGCCACTCGATGTCCGCATCCCTACGGAGCGATGCCGGGCGGGCAAGGTGAGGGTGACGCTGTCCGACGCCCGCGGGAGCGGAGGGCGGTCCCCGCGTGGGGAGGTGATCCTGCGCCTCGGGACTCCTTGCGTCAGCCGGTTCGTCGAATTGGTGGCCGGCACGCCACGCGGCTCCCCTCGCCTGGGCGAGATGGACGAAGGGGACCCACGCGGCAGGGAAGTCGACAGCCGTACCACCCGAGTCCAGCGCCATGGCGACCCCGCACCTCCCGCACGGTGTCACTTCGGCGTGGCCGAGCGTCCAGATCGGGAACATCTCGAACGTGCCGGTCTCCGGCGCCAGTGTCCTCGGGGCGGGCACCACCAGCGCCGCTCGCCCCTCCCGGGGGCGGCGGACGTCACGATGGTGTCGGTGGCGGAGCGGCGCCGACGGACACCACGGCGTGGGACACCTCCGGCTGTCGTGGGACACCTCCGGCTGTCGTGGGACACCTCCGAGCACCGAACGGGGAATGCGGCCGGCCTGCCCCACGGCTCGGAGACCTCGGTCCACGCAGAGTTCTGCACCGTCCACCGGGCGGCGCTGCGCTCGCCGCCGGGCGCCGCCTTTGGCGGAGATGGAGTCGTCGGCGCTCGACCACATGAAGGTCGTCACGGCGGCCGACGCGGGCTTCCCGTCGGATCCGCCCTGCCGAATCCCGGTCCCGGTGTCGCAACCACCACCGATCGCACCGACGACCTCGGCTGCAGGATCGTGGAGCACCGCTCGGGCACCCGCACCGTTGCTGGTCGGACCGGCCTCCATCCGAGCCGATCCGACGCGCGTCACCGTGGGTCGACCGCCGACTTCGTGGAGCGATCCCCGATCCGCCGTGGAGGGATCCGGTGCGTCCACGGCCGCCGGCATCCACGTACGCAGCGCGCAGGCCCGCGTTGCACCGGACCACGACGGCGGTGGGTCCGCGCCGACGCGTGAGCCGTCAGGCTGCGGCAGATCCGTAGAAGGCCGCGTCCCCGTAGCTGAAGACACCGCCGTCCGATGCGACGAGCCAGTAGCCGTTACCCGTGGCCGAGCGTGCCATGCCCACGATGGGACGCACCAGCGGGGTGCCGCCGGCCGAGCCCCGGAACGGCGCACTTCCGAACGCGAAGATGCCGCCGTCCGAGGCGACGAGCCAGTAGCCGGTCCCGCCCGGGGCGGACGCCATGCCCACGACCGGGCGGTTGAGCGGGTGGGCGCCCATCGAGCCGGCGAAGGCGGCGTCGCCGAAGGAGAAGATGCCGCCGTCGGAAGCCACCAGCCAGTAGCCTCCGCCGTCCGTGGTGGGCGCCATGCCCACGATGGGCTGGTTAAGCTGGTGGCCACCCATCGATCCGTAGAACCCGGCGTCACCGAAGGCGAAGATGCCCCCGTCGGCAGCCACCAGCCAGTAGCCCCCGCCGTCCGGGGTGGGCGCCATGCCCACGATGGGCTGGTTGAGGCGGATCGCCCCTGTCGATCCGGCGAACCTGGCGTCGCCGTAGGAGAAGATGCCGCCGTCGGCGGCGACCAGCCAGTAGCCCTTGCCGTCCGGAGTGGGCGCCATCCCCACCACCGGGGCGACGAGCGGGTATCCGGCGGGTGACCCGAAGAGGCCGCCGTCACCGAAACCGACGACCGAACCGTCCGAACCGTCGAGCCAGTAGCCGCCCCCGTCCGGAGTGGGAGCGATGGCCACGGCTGCGCTCGAGAGCGAATTGGTGACGGTGAACCAGTCGGACAGCAAGTTGCAGGCAGCCGCGAACTGATCGCCCGTCACGACCACGTCCTGTGCCGAGCCGACCAGAGTCATCGAGGTGACCCGACCGCCCCAGTCCCCGAAGCCGTTACGCGCGGTGACGGAGATGGACTCAAGGGTACCGAGTTGCGGCCAGCTCGCCTCGATCGTCGACACCGGGACGCTCACCTTCCAGTCGTGGTTCGGGTTGCAAGCACCGTTTACCCCCGGTGGGCAGACCGCGTCGCCGACGTCCGGAACGGCGGGGAAGGTGCCCGGCGCGGAATAGCCGCCGGTCGACGCCGAGTACTCGGTGGAGAGGGGGATACCGTCTGGCACCCCACCGGGGGCGGACTCCATCACATACCCCGAGGTGTCCTCCGTGGCCGAGTCGGTCAGCGGGCTCTCGTTGGCCAGACCCCGGTAGGTCTGGCAGCTGAGGTCGCAGGTGTCGGCGTAGCCGCCGAAGCTGCCCAACGCGGCCATGACGTAGGAGCGCACTGCGACCGCCTGGGCCTCGAGCTCCTGGTAGCCCGCGTTCTGACCCTGTAGCCACGGCAGGCCGAGCGTGCCCCAGTAGGCGGGGGACTCGTTCGGCACCACCCCGGCCACATACTGTTCGAGGGGGAGCTCATTGACCGTCCGGGCGGCGCCGGTGCTGTTGTAGGTCGCTTCGATCGAACCTCGTACCGACAGATTCCCCCCGGCCTGGCACAGCTGCAGGGCGAGTGCGGCGGAATCGGCGTCGCCGAGGTTCGAGTTCCGGTTGGGGACGACGACCGGGTTGGCCACGCCGTTGGCGAACGGGACCCACGGCCCGGCGCAGCCGGGCGCCTGTTCGAGCAGCCAGGCCCCGTTGACCGGATGCATGAGGACCGCTTGTCCGGCGGCCATCGGATCGCCGGCCACGGTGAATCCGCTCTGGGAGGTGACGATCACGTCGTTCCCGTCGTTTTCGGTCAACGCCACACGGATGTCGGTGGCCTCCTGCTGTGGCGAGGTCGGCGCCGGCACCGCGGTCGAATAGTAATGTTCGACGATCTGCTGCCAGGAGAGGCCGGACAGGGCATAGCCGAAGGCACCCCACTGCCCCATCCCCCGGCCATGGCCGTAGCCATGACCGATCAGTGCCACCTCGGACGACGGGTACGCCGAGGCCGGCGAGGCCACGGCGACGATTCCCGCACCCGTGCCGAGGACGACCACCACGGCGCCGACGAGCGTACGGATACGTCCCGCGACCCGCCGATCACCCCCGACGCCCGACGTTGCCACCCTGCCCCGCGTTACCGACACGTCGGCCAAGGATACGGCGGCCGACCAGCGATCCGGTGGACGCTCCGGACGGGCGGTGCGTGCGCGACTCAATCGGGCCCGGACGGTGCGGCGAGCACCTGTGGCATCGAACCGTAGAAGCCGGCCGAACCGAAGGCGAAGATCCCGCCGTCGGCGGCCACCATCCAGTAGCCGCCTCCACGCACGGCCGGGGCCATGCCCACGATCGGGAGGACGAGCGGGAGGTTGCCGGCGGATCCCCAGAACGGTGCGGAGCCGAAGCTGAACACGCCACCGTCCGCTGCGTTCAGCCAGTAGCCCTGAGCTCCGTTGCCGGCCATGGCCACGATGGGCCGGTTGAGCGGTCGGCCACCCATCGAGCCGTAGTACCCGGCGTCGCCGAATGCGAAGATCCCGCCGTCCGAGGCGACGAGCCAGTAACCGTGACCGTCGGGGGTGGAGGCCATCCCCACCACGGGTTGGTTGAGATGGATGGAGCCTGTCGACCCGTAGAACCCGGCGTCGCCGAAGGCGAACAGGCCGCCGTCCGAGGCGACCTCCCAGTACCCGCCACCATCCGGTGTCACCGCGATGCCGACGACCGGTCGGGAGAGTGGTCGACCCCCCATCGAACCGAAGAAGGGAGCGCTCCCGAACGCGAAGATCCCGCCGTCCGAGGCCACTTCCCAGTAGCCGGTGCCCGACGGTGTCGCGGCCATGCCCACGACGGGTCTGTTCAACGGCTGTCCACCCATCGACCCGTGGAAGGCGGCGTCGCCGAAGGCGAATATCCCACCGTCCGACGCGGCGTTCCAGTAGCCCTTGCCGTCCGCGGTGGCTGCCATCGCCACGATCGGTGAATTGAGGTGACCAGGGGCGCCCGCCCCCAACCACCCGGTGAGCTGTGGGTCGTGGTGGAACATCGGCCACGAACGAAGCCCGAGCGACTGACCGGCCGAGCCGGCGACGGTGTAGTGCTGGATGACGCCCTCGTTGCCGGAGCCGTATCCGGCGATGGTGATGCCGATCGTGCCGCCCGGATCGATGGTCACCAACGGCGAGTTCTGCAGCGCCACGGTACCGACGCCCAATGAGGCGACCAGCTGGGCGCTCCTGCCGTCGAAGATCTCGAGCCCGGCCGTCGTCGGGACGAGCACGTCGTTGTAGCCGCCTCCGGTGAGGTCGGCGAGGGTCACTCCGCCGATCACCCGGCCAGGTGTGGCGACGGGCCATCCTGGGAGCGCGGCGCCGTTCGACCCGTTGAGCGCCCAGACCAGACCGCCGGTGCCGGTGTCGACGCCTTCGACGACCTGCTCCCCGCCGTTGCCCAGGACGTCACCGATGGCCGGGCTGCTGATCGTGTTTCCGCCAAGATTGTCCCGCCAGGCGATGTTGCAGTGAGCATCGGAGGCGAACAGCGTGTTCGTGTCCGACGCGCCCGGCCAGTACGAGCCGGTCCCGAACGCGATCCCGACCGCTCCGCCGCCGAGGAAGTTGCCGACTGCGGTCGACGAGTCGACCGTCTGGTTGGTGTCGTAACTGCAGATCTGGTTGCCGCCGGCGCCGAGCACCCGCAGGTGGCCACCGTTGCTGTACTGCTGGCCCATGGCCAGTCCGGCCGTCGAGTCGCCACCCTGGACGATCTCCGTCTGCCCGTTGCCGTAGACGTCGGCCAGCGACGGAGTGGTGAACCCGCTGTCGGCAGTGAAGAACGGCCAGCCCGGAAGGGTGGCCCCGCTGCCGGCGTCGAGCGCGTAAGCGGTCTGCCCGAGCGTCGGGGCGACCACGGCCTGGACCCCCTGCAACGGTCCCACCGCAAGTGAGGCCTGCACGCCGTAGTTGGCGTTTGGGTCCGCCCCTGCCCGATACCACATCTGTCCACCTGCGTTGTTCAGTGCGACGTAGCCACCCGTGTTGGGATTTGCCGCGTTGCCGGCACCCACGTACACCGAGTCGGTCCCGGACCCATTCGGACTGACCGAAGGGGTCGAGTCGACGGCGGCACCCACGTGGGCCGGCCAGCCGGCGACCCCGGAGCCGTTCGACAGGTGGAACGCGTAGACGCCGCCCGCCCGGTCCCCCACGACGACCGAAGGGCCACCACCGTCCAGGGTGGCGACGTTTGGCGAACTCTGGGCGATGGGTGCGCCGGCGTCCGGAAGCACCTGCTGCCACGCGAGGTTGATGTTCCCAATTCGAGGGGCGGCGGCGGCACCGGACCGGGTCGGGGTGCCCGCCACCAGGACCGGAGCAAGTCCGACCACAAGTGTGGCGAGCACCGTGAACCGCACGCGGGCAGGCCGACGAGCCCCGCCCCTTCGGCCCGACGTCCGTTGTCCGTCTGCCATGTTCGGGAGGTCGGTCGTGCCTCCGCGCCGGCTCGTTCCGGTCGAATCGCCCAGGTCCATGGTATCCCTCGCCTCGTGTTCGGTCGCTCGGTCGTGCCTCGTGCCCGTGACTCCGGGGGGGCGCACGTCAGCCCACCCGAGTGCGCGCCGACGCGACACGGTACCAACCGGGAGTCACGCACGCAGGTATCGGCATCGGGGACGGGAACCGGAACGATCCCGAGCTCCTCGGCTGGAGACGGGACGCTCGGTCACCCGACCGTACCCGGCGTCGGCGATCGCACTCGGTACCCTGAGTCATGCCCACCGACCTGCTCACCTCCGGCCCGGACGTCGCCCCGTCGTCGGCCGGACGACGCCCGGGACGGGTCGCGTCGGACCGGGCGGGGGCGGTCGGCCTCGATGTGGCCGACCGGGTGGTCCCGTGGGCGGTCGCATTGGCCACGCTCGTGGCACGGCTCGCCACTGCGGCCACCGGGCCCACGGACTGGGACTCGACCCAGTACGCGGCCGCCGTCTCCCGGTTCGACGTCACCCACGGGCGCCCGCAACCTCCCGGCTACTACCTCTACGTGGTGGCCGGACGAGCTGTCCATATCACCGGTCTCGGGACGATCGACTCGCTCGTGCTGGTCTCGGCGGTGGTGTCGGCCATGGCCGCCGGCCTGGTGGTCGTTGCGGGTCGGGAGCTCGGCGGCCGGTGGGTCGGACTGGCGGCCGGGATACTCGTCGCCACATCACCGTTCGCCTGGTTCAGCGGCTCCATCGTGGCCACGTACTCGTTCGACCTTGCGGTGGCCCCGCTCCTCATCATCCTGGCCTGGCGTGCCCGACCTCATTCGTGGCACGGTGCCGCAGCACTGGCATCGTTGGGGCTGGTCGCCGGGTTCCGGCAGTCGGCCCTGCAGGCATTCGCACTGCTCGCGCTCCTCGCCGCGGCCGGTTCCGTCCGCCGGGTCCGCGAAGCAGGCACGGCCGTTCTGGCATTCGTCGCGGGCGTGGCCACCTGGTTCGTCCCCATGGCGCTCGCCCAGCCGGGCGGCGTGTCGGCGTGGGTCCGGGCCACCCGTCTGGAGACCCTGGGCGCCATCCGGGCCACGTCGATCCTCGACCACGCCAGGGGCGGTACGACCAACCTGGGCACCGTGGCCGCCTTCACCACCGTGGCCCTCGCCCCGTTGGCCGCACTCGCCCTGGTATCGGCCGGCGTGCTCGGAGTCCGGGCGCTTGCCCGCGCTGGCCGGCGACCCATGGTCTCCAGGCAGCCGTTCGACGCGAGCGTCCACTCGCCGAACGCAGCGCGCGCCGCGCGCGCCGACAGCGGCCCGGGCGCTACGGGCGGGGCGGTCACCTCCGGCGGCACCGCCGCCCCTGACGCCGGCAGCGGCACGTTCGACCGCTGGACCCGGCCCTGGTACCAGTCCCGCGTCGCCGTCCTCGCCGCGGCGATCGCCCCACCGCTGGCCATCGTCACCTTCGTGCAGTTCGCCAAGGGCGGCTACCTGCTCGCCTACCTGCCGGGTGCCGTGATCGCCCTCCTGCTCGTGCCCGGGGCTGTCGTCGGATCGACCTCCGCCGGCTGTCATCGTACTGACGGCGGCCCCCCCCGGTCCGGCACGGCCCGCGCAGGCCTGGTCATCGCGTCCCTCGCCGTGGCCGCGATCGGCGTGGCTGGTGCCTAACGC
>JAKAZC010000032.1:0-9188 GCA_021826655.1 Actinomycetes bacterium
TGACAGCCACCTTCACCGACCAGCTGTCGGGGGCCAAGCTGGAACGTCCGGGTCTCCAGAGTGCGCTGCGTGCTGCCCGGGCTGGGCGGTTCGATCTCCTCCTCGTCTATCGGGTGGACCGGCTGTCCCGGTCGGTGCGGGGTCTGGCCGAAGTGCTGGAGATCCTGGACGCGGCAGGGGTCGGGTTCCGCTCGGCCACCGAGCCGTTCGACACCACGTCACCTGCCGGGCGGATGATGGTCCAGATGCTCGGGGTGTTCGCCGAGTTCGAGCGGGCCACCATCATCGACCGGGTCATCGCCGGCATGGAGCGCAAGGCCTCCCAGGGCGGCTGGTGCGGCGGGCGCCATCCCTTCGGCTACCGGGCCGTCAAGGGTGACGGCACCCTCGATGTCGATGAGGCCGAGGCACCATTGATTCCGGTCATCTTCGACCTCTACGTCAACAAGCGCCTCGGCACCCACGCCATTGCCAACTGGCTTCGTGATGCCGGGCTGTCCACCCGGGCGGGCAAGCCGTGGACCTACAAGGCGATCCTGACCATCCTGCGGAACCGCACCTACTTGGGCGAGGTGCACTTCCGGGGCACCTGGTCCAAGGGAACCCATCCACCTCTTGTCGAGAGGAGCCTGTTCGACGCGGCCCAGGCCATCCTGTCCGAGCGCGGCGAGGACGTGTCGAAGCGGGCCTCCAACAGTTCGGACTACCTCTTGACCGGGCTCGTGGTCTGTGGAGGCTGCGGCTGTCACTTCACCGGAACCCGGGCCACCGGGCGCAACGCCACCTACCGCTACTACACCTGTGGCGGCCGCCAACGCAATGGAACGAAGACCTGCTCTGCCGATCGACTTCCGGCCGGAGCGCTTGACGACGCGGTGGTCCAGTCGCTCCTCGCCGCCTACGAGGACACCGACCTGTTCGCCAACGCTGTGGCCGAAGCCCACGGGCGTGCACAGCTCGGACACGCACGCCATGAAGGCGAGTTGGCCGCACTCGACGCCGAACTGGCCAAGGTCGATGCCGGGATCGACCGCTACCTTCGGGCCTTCGAGACCGGGGCGATGCCCGAGGAGATCTGCGGACCGCGAGTGAAGGACCTGGCCTCCCAGTCAACGGCCTTGCGGGCCCGCCGTGAGGTCCTGTCGGACGAAATGGAAGACGCCGATCTGACCGCCCCATCGCCTGAGGAACTGTCGGCGCTCCGTAACCGGGTGGCCGAGGCGCTTGCCAACGGTGACCCTGCTCCGGTCAAGGCACTGCTCCAGGCCCTCATCCACGAAATCCGGGTGGACAGCCGACAGGCCATCCACCCGGTCTTCCGTGTTCCTGTTGGCGGGGGCCATCAACAGGACGATGCGGTTCGCGCACCGTCCCGTTCGGTGGGCGCTACCGGACTCGAACCGATGACCTGCTGGTTGTAAACCAGCTGCTCTAACCAACTGAGCTAAGCGCCCGACGGCCCCGAGGCTACTGCGCGGCTGCGGCCAGGAACGCCTCGAGCAGTGCGGGGGACGAGGCCGCGAAGGGCATGCGGCGCTCGTCGTGGATGAGCGTCACCAGATCCCGTCCCTCGGCCTCGCCGAGCACCGCGCCGGCCTCGGTGCACACCAGCATGCCGCCGAGGTAGTCCCAGCTCCCGAGCGACGAGCCGCCGACCACCGCGTACCCGTCGAGCACCCCCTCGGCCACCGCGCACAGGTCGAGTGCTGCTGCGCCCAGGCACCGGTACTGGCCCCATCCGTAGTGGCGCGGCGGATAGCCGCTGAACGCCACGATGGCGGCGTCCAGCCGGTCGCACCCCGACGCCGTCAACGGCACGCCGTCCCGACGGGCGCCATCCCCCCGCACCGCCTCGAAACGGACCCCGGTCGCCTGGTCGACCACCAGTGCCGCCCGGGGTCCTTCGGCGTCGACCGCGCACAGGCTGGTGGCATACCAGGGGAGGCCACGGGAGGCGTTGGTCGAGCCGTCGACCGGGTCGGTGACGACCACCAGCCCGCGGTCGAGCCCCCGGCCACCGGACTCCTCGGACAGGACGCCCACCCCGGCCTCCTCCAGGACGGCCAGAGCGGCGGCGTCGGCGGCCAGGTCGTGGCGGTACTGGCCGGCGACCGTCCCGGCCAGTTCCCAGTCGTCGAGGGCATCGAGGGCGTCGGCCACCGCCGAGGCGGTTGCGTGCAGGACCTCGAGGAGCGTGTCGTCGTCCATGTGGCGACGCTACCGGAGGACCTCGCATGGACCCCGTCAACGGGGGACGGTGCACCCGATATGGTGAGGGGCCTGTGGCAGTCATCGATGTGGCCGGGTACGTGGCCGACCTCAAGGACCATTCGGTCGACCATGGGTTCCACGTGCACGACGAGCGCCATTTCGTCGAGACCTACTCCCTGCGTCAGGTATGGGAGGTCGAACTCCACCCCGAGGACGGGTGCGGCGGTCCGCTGGACCTCCACCTGGCGCTCGAGGTCGACCCGCGCACCCTGCTCTCGTTCGAGGACGCGGTATTCGGGCTGCCCGAGGACGAGGACCCCCCGGACGAGTTCCATTTCGCCCTGACCTTCACCTGGGCCCTGCCACCCCTCCCCCACGGGCCGGACCTGCTGCGCCTGGCCATCGACCTGGCCGGGGTGGGCGGCATCGAGCTCCCCCTCGAGGTCTCGGCCATCGACTCCTACGCTTCGGCGACCGACGCTGCCGAACGCCGGCTCAGCATCGTCGCCCGCACCCCCGTGTCGCTGGCCCGGGTCCTGTCGGGTGAGGAGATGATGTGCGAGGTCTTCGACCGTTGCCTGGCCGTCAGCCGCTTCCTCCTCGACTCCGCGCCCCGCTGGCTCGGGTGAGGGATCCGGCCCGGGCCCGGCGGGGACGGCTGGTCGCCGCCACCGCCGCGCTCGTGGCCGCCGGTTCGGTGCTCTCCGCCTGCGCCGCAAGTGCCGGTGACCTGGCCCGTGCCTCGTGCGCCCACGTGAACACCTCGATCGGCCTGTACGAGCGGTCGGCCGTCACCACCGACCCGGCCAGGGCCAAGGCCCTGGCCGACGAGGCCTACCTCGAGCTCCTGGCCGCCATTCCCATCGCCGCCCAGGCGGCATACCACGACATCCGGTGGGAGTCCCTGTCGACCACCCTCTCGGAGGCGAACCGGGTGCCGGAATCGGAGCTGCTGGCTTCGTTGCGGTCCCAGTGCCAGAGCGCCGACGCTTCGGTCTTCGGCCAACTGCCACCCCCATCGTCGACGCCTGGCGGCAACGCCGGTTGACACCGTGGTCCGGACCCCGGTACGGCTCGGTGGTCCGGACTACGGTCCGCGCGTTCCCGACGGCGTGAGGGGGCCCGAGGCGGACACCGTGGACGGCGGCGAACCGGCTGTCGGGATCGACGGCGCCGTGGCCAGGCTGCGGCCGGCCTGCTGCAACCGACCCACCTGCACGACGCCGGGAAGGAGGTGCGCCGCCAGCCACTGGCCGGCGGCCGCCGTCGGCACGATGTGCACGCCGTCGCCGTCACGGAGCTGGACGCCGTCCACGGTGCTCGTGTACCTGCCGCCCGGGCAGACCATCGCCCCGAAGTCCACCAGGCGCACATCGGACGGGTGCTCGGCCGCGACGCGGCCGAGCATGGCGTTGTACAGGGACAGGCGGGTCGGCGAGTCTTCGGGCCAGGCGAGGCCGTCGGCCTGCTCCCCCGAGCTGAAGCACGGTGCGGTGAGAAACTCGACATAGGCACCCGTCGCTGTGGCCACGTGGACGGCTTGCTCGAGCGACCTCTGCAGGACCGCGTCGAACCCGGGCTCGCCGATGTGGGTCCAGCGCCCGCCGATCTTTCGGTCCATGACCTCCCACCGGCCGGCCAGGACCAGCACCACGTTCGGGTGGAACGCCGCGATGTTCCCACCCCACTGTGCCGGCCACTGGCTGGTGGCCGGTGCACCGCTGTTGCACTGGGTCGCCATCGGGTCCGGAACCCCGTGAGCGATGTACTCGGTGCTGCGCACCACCCCGCACCCCACGATGGCACCGTTGTCGATATCGACGCCGTAGGCCTGCTGGGGCGAGTCGGCGAGCAGGGCGAACCCGAGCCGCCAGGCTACCGAGTCGCCCAGGACCGCGACCCGCACCGTCGGTCCGGTGGCGGTGGTGCCGCTGGCCAGGGACGGTCCGGCGGCGTCGGCCGCGACCGGGAGGGTGGCCACCACGGTGACGGCCACGACCCCGACGAAGGCGCCGGAAGTCGCGAGCCACCCGCGCCATTCCGTCAGCGTCGACAGGCGACCCCGCCGGATGGGGCGCTCGACCAGGTAGAAGGACGCCGTGGCGACCACCAGGGCAGCCGTGAAGCGGACTGCAAGCAGCGGCAGCCCGTACAGGTGCACTCGACCGGCGTCCAGCAGCGAGAACAGGGGGAAGTGCCACAGGTAGAGGCCATAGGAGATCGTGCCCACGAAGACCAGCGGCCGGTTGGCCAGCACCCGTGCCAACGAGCCGGACTGACCCGTCACGATCGCGAACAGGACGGCGGCGACCGACAGCGCCACCAGGAGTTCGCCGCCGTCGAACAGGAAGCCCGTCGGACCGGCCAGCCGACCACACAGGACGACCAAGAAGGCCAGGGCGGCCCACCCCACGACCTGCACGGCGAGCCGGGCGGTCGAGCTCGAGAGCTCCCACGCGGTGATGGGCTTGACGCTCGGACCCCGGCGACGCTGGATGTCCCGCCGGTGGGCGGGTGGGGAGCCCAGGCCTGCGGTGCCGACGGAGGGATGCGCCCGGCCGAACTCCACCTCGTCGAGTTCGGGCACCGGCATCGGGACGGGTCGGCGGCGTTGGGCCCATATGGCCATTCCCGTCGCCAGGGCCGCCCCCACCAGGATGTCCTGGGACCGCGTGTCGGTCCCCTCGTACAACCGGGTGACCGAGGCACCGTGGAGGAACGACCACCGCATGTCGGCCGCCGAGGCGAGGGCGCCCACCACCGCGGCGGCCAGCACCGGGTAGAGCCGGAGCGAGGGGCGCAGCCGCCGACCGGCGTGCAGGAGCACGAGGACCACTGGCGGCCACACGATGTAGAACTGCTCCTCGATCGCCAGCGACCACATGTGGGAGAGCGGGGACGGCTGGGCCGCCGTCGAGAAGTAGTTGGTCCCTGCCATGATGAAGTGCCAGTTGGCCACGTAGAACAGGGTGGCCAGCGAGTCGAGGCGCAGATTCGCGAACTCGCCGGGGGTGGCGGCGAAGCGGGCGTAGGCGGCGACCCCGACGAGGAGCAGGAGCAGTGCCGGCAGCAGCCGGCGTGCTCTGCGGGTCCAGAACTGTCCGAGTCGGATGGTGAGACGCCGCGCCCACTCCCCCAGCAGGAGCGAGGTGATCAGGAATCCCGACAGGACGAAGAACATGTTGACGCCCAGGAAGCCACCCGTGGCCATCGGCGCACCGCCGTGGTAGAGCAGCACGCCGATGACGGCCACGGCGCGCACGCCGTCCAGGGCCGGGACGAACCCGAAGACGATGGTGCGCCCGCGGCGTACCGGGACGGCCACAGTGGGTCGGGGGGTCCTGGCCGGCGGAGCTGCGATCGGGGCGCTCACGTCCGGGGGTCCCCCCGTCGGGGGCGGTGACCCCGTCTGGGGCGGGCTCGGTGGGTCATGGCGCCCCCATGTTCGCAGATGGGCGACCGTTGGGACACCCCCGATCCGGGGCGCGCTGCGCGGGATCGGCGCCGGCGCCCCGTCCGCCGGCGGCACCCCCGGCGCCGGCCCCAACGGGCCGGCGCAAGGGGTCCAGGGTCAGAGTGACGGGGTGTAGCCGGCCGGCAGGTTGATGGTCTTCTTCTCGAGGAAGAGCTCGAGCCCGTCCTCACCGAACTCTCGGCCCACGCCGGACTCCTTGTACCCGCCGAAGGGCGACGAGAAGTCGATCGGGATCGACGAATTGACCATGTAGGTGCCGGTGCGCACCTTGCGGGCGATGCCGAGTCCGCGGTCGTTGTCGGCGGTGAAGACACCACCGCACAGGCCGTAGTCGGAGTCGTTGGCGATCCGGACCGCATCCGCGTCGTCGTCGTAGGGAATGACCGACAGGACCGGACCGAAGATCTCCTCCCGCGCGATCCGCATCGAGTTGTCCACGTCGACGAAGACGGTGGGCTCGACGAACCAACCGGCGTCCAGGCCGGCCGGGCGGCCGCCCCCCACGGCGATCTTGGCGCCCTCGTCCTGGCCGATGCGGATGTAGTTCTCGACCCGGTCGCGCTGGCGCTCGGCCACCAGCGGCCCGACCTCGGTCGCGGGGTCGAGGGCGTCGCCGACCTTCATGGCCCGCACAAGCTCCACGAGCGCATCGGTGACCTCGGTGTAGCGGTCCCGAGGTGCGAGGATCCTGGTCAGCGAGATGCAGGCCTCGCCGTTGTTCATGATCGCGTTGGGGAGCATGAGCGGCAGCGACTCGGCCAGGTCGACGTCGTCGAGCAGGATGGCCGCCGACTTCCCACCGAGCTCGAGGCTAAAACGCTTGAGATTGGCGCCGCACGCGGCACCGATCTTCTTGCCGGCGACGGTCGACCCCGTGAACGACACCTTGTTCACGCCCGGGTGGTTCACGAGGTACTCCCCGACCTCACGGCCGGCCGGGACCACGCTGAGCACGCCCTTGGGCAGGCCGGCCTCGGCCAGGATCTCGGCGAACACGTTGGCGTCGAGCGGGGTCTCGGGGGCGGGCTTGAACACCACGGTGCTGCCGGACAGCAGGGCCGGCGCGAGCTTGGCGGCAGCAAGGAAGAAGGGCACGTTCCACGGCGTGATGGCGGCCACGACACCGATCGGCTCCTTGGCGACGAGCACCGGGCCGAGCAGTCCGTCCTTCACCGTGTCGAACGCGAACGTCGATCCGAGCCCGGCGTAGTAGTCCAGGATCATCGTCGGCGCCAGCACCTGGGCGAGCAGGCCCCACGACACGGGCGAGCCCATCTCGTTCGAGATCAATTCGGACATGTCCTGCATCTGCTCGCGGACCAGCTCGGCGGCACGGGCGAGGACGGCACCACGCTCGGTCGGCGACATCTGCGGCCAGGGTCCGCTGTCGACGGCCTCGCGTGCGGCGGCCACGGCACGGTCGATGTCCGCGTTCTGGGCCTCGGGGGTGCGACCGACGAGCTCGCCGGTGGTCGGCGAGTGGACGTCGAAGACGGCGGAACTCGACGGCTCGACCCACTCCCCTCCGATGAACAGGCGATCGTACGACTTCATGGGCCCTCCCTGGACAGTGAGTGATCGGTTCGCTTCGGCTGGTCCCCACCCGGTCCGGGTCACAGCTCAGGCTGCCGCGATCGTAGCCCGACGCCCCATCGTGCCGCCCGCGCCCACTGGTGGGGTTACGCTTCGCCGATCCGCCCGCGCAAGGGCGCCGACCCCGGCGACGGCCGGAGAAGAGGAGCCCGACGTGCTCTCCCCGCTCGACGACTACCCCGTCCATCAGATCTCGGAGCCGATGCGCCACGTCGGCACCTCGGACCGCAACTTCTACGACCGGTACTACTTCAACATCCACGGCACTGGCGCCGTCCACGGCACCGACGAGGAGCTGTTCGGCGTGATCGGTGTCGGGCAGTACCCGAACCTCGGCGTGGCCGACGCCTTCGTGTCGGTGAAGCTCGGCGAGGACCATCGAGTCGTGCGCTCGTCAAAGGTCCTGGGTGCGGACCGGATGGATGCCTCGGTGGGGCCGATCCGGGTGGAGGTCCTCAAGGGCCTCGAGCGGGTCCGGGTGATCCTCGAGCCGAACGAGTGGGACATCGAGCTCGACGCCGTCTACGACGGGTTCTGCGAGGCGCATCTCGAGGCCCGCCACTTCGACCGCCAGTTCTCGCGGGTCACGTTCGACTCGACCCGGTTCGCCCAGGTGGGCGGCTGGACCGGCACTCTCAAGGTGGGTGCACGCGAGATCGCGCTGACCCCCGACAGGTGGTGGGGTTCCCGCGACCGCTCGTGGGGCATCCGGCCGGTCGGCGAGTCGGAACACCCCGGCATCCGGGTCACCGACACCTCGTTCGGCTTCTTCTGGGTGTACGCCCCCGTCCGGTTCGACGACCACGCCATGGTGACGATCATCCAGGAGCGATCGAGCGGCGAGCGGATCATGCAGGACGCCCACCGGGTCTTCCCGGTCGGCTCGGCGCGCCAGGCCGAGTGGCTGGGTCGGCCGGAGCACGAGCTGCACTTCGAGCCGGGCACACGCAATGTCACGGGTGCCACCCTCTCCTACTTCGGGCCCCACGGGCGGAAGACCGCGGAGGTCGAGGTCGAGACGCTCCTCGCCTTCCCGCTGCTCCTCGGTAGCGGCTACGGCCTGGAGCCGGACTGGAAGCACGGGATGTACCAGGGTGACCTGGTGGTCCAGGGCCAGCAGGTCCCACCGGCCCCGTCGGACTACACCGACTGGGGCCTCACCGAGTACGCCGCCAGATTCACCAGCGAGGGCAAGGTCGGCTACGGCATGTTCGAGTGCGCCGTCATGGGTGCGCACGAGCAGTACGGGTTCACGGGCTGACCACCCGCACCGGGCGCCGCGTCGGGGCGGCTCACTCCGGTGGCGCGGCTCCGTCCCACCCGGTCCGCTCGGCACACCACGCCCACAGTTCGGCGCCGGCGTCGGCGAAGTCCGCCTCCGACAGTCGGGTCCACGGCGCCTTGTGCTCCCAGCGCACCTTGCGGTCCAGCCAGAACCCTCCGGTGGACTCGACCGCCTCGGTCGCGGTGGCCAGCCACACGATGGTGTCGGCGCCCTGCTCCGCAGTCCGCAGCAGCGGCCCCATCACCTTGGCGAATCGGGGGAGGCCGTCCCGGATTCCCGGGGTGTCCGCCCAACCCGGATGCATGGCGTGGAAGGCGACGCCCGTACCGGCTGTCCGCCGCACCCACTCGTGCAGGAGGACGAGCTGGGCCCGCTTGGCCCTGGCGTAGGCGACGGTCCCGTCGTACTCCTCGGGACCCATCTCGAGCGTGGCCAGGTCGAACCTCTGGGTGTACATCCCTCCCGAGGAGACCTGGATCACCCGGGACGGGGCCCCGGCCTCGAGCACCGGGAGCAGCAGACCGGTCAGCAGGAACGGGGCGGCCACCTGCGAGGCGACCGTCAGCTCGAGACCCGAGCCCGTGACGGTCCGCTGCGTGGTGAGCGCCCCGGCATTGTGGATCA